>CAVXOO010000167.1:0-10580 GCA_963762945.1 uncultured Acidobacteriaceae bacterium
ATCGCTTCATCACGAAGCATGTGAAGGGTCTCGAGTTCCTGATGAAGAAGCATAAGATCCAGGTCGTTTCTGGCTTTGGACGAGTGACGGGGCCTGCCCAGGGCAAAGTGCATACGGTGGAAGTCGAATCGAATGGCGCGAAGAGCCCGGTGAAGGCGAAGAATGTGGTGATCGCGACAGGGTCCGAGGCGAAGCTGCTGCCTGGATTGAAGGCGGATGAGACGATCCTGACCAACATCGAGATTCTGAGCCTGAGCGCACCGCCCAAGTCGCTCATTGTAATTGGAGCGGGCGCGGTGGGCGTGGAGTTTGCGTCGATCTTCAGGAGCTGCCCAATCCCAACCCTCGGCCCGCCACGTAGAGCAGCCCGCTGCCCAGGTCGCCAGCCACGCCCAGCATGTCCAGAATGTCCTGCGCGCCCGTGTAGAGCTTGCCCTGCATGGCCAGCCCCAGCACAAACATCGCAACAATCGACACCGCCAGCAGCGTCCCGCGCACCCATTTGCCTTGCAGAAAATGCCCCGCCCCCGGCACCAGCCATCCGGCGATCAGCGGCAGATAAACAAACCCTTTGCCTGCCTGATTGTTGTCACTCTTCTTGCCCGCAACGGGCCGATTCGGCGTAGTCGACATTCCTTATTGACTATACAAGAACACCCTCCGGCAGCAGCCCCCGCCGGAGGATCGCGCAATGGAGCCGGTGGAGCGCGAGATGCGGAGGAAGAGGTATACGGCGCGGAAGAGGAGTTGGCGGGGTTACTTGGGCCGGCTGGAGAGTGGTGCTGTTCGCGTCAGCCCAGGGGTATGCTCGGGCAAATAGGCGAACCCGAGCCGGCATATGGATGCGAATGCGCCCCGAGAAGTTGAGTGTTTTTGCGCCTGTCGATGAAGAGGAGCAAATTCCCATTCACTCTTCGCGAAGCAGAACCAGCGGGTTAACCGACAGCGCGCGCTGTGCAGGAATCCATGTCGCCACGAGGCCGAGCAGGGCCATCGCCACAACTACGCCAGCCAGGACCACTGGATCGCGTGGCGTGGCCTGATAGACGATGAATGCCAGAACGCGCGTTGCCAGAATCCCCAGTACAAGCCCCACAGCCGAACCGATCGCCAAGAGCCTGAAGGCGCGTCCAAGCGCCGCCTGCAGCACCTCTTTGCGCCGCGCGCCCAGGGCCACGCGAATCCCCAATTCTTTCATCCGCTTGCTCACCGAATAAGCAGCCATGGCAAAGATTCCGGTAATCGACAAAATCGCACCCATCAGCCCCAGCACACCCAGCGAAAATGCCGCCATACGCGAAGCAAAAAACGCGCCGTTCATCTCTTCGCTCCACGTCTGGATAAAGCAGGGCAATCCTGGATCGAGATCGTGCAGCTTGCTCCGAACCGCGGCGCCAAGTAAGGGAGCCCTATTCCCGGAGCGCACCACCAGCCAGGTGTCGGCACTCGGACTCTGCAGGATGGGCACGAAGATCGCGTTCTGTGGAGCTTCGGCGACGTTCGCCGTGTATTTTCCATCTTCGACCACGCCCACCACCTGGATGCGGCCGCCCTCTTTTGTCCTGAAATGGCGTCCCATCGCCGCCACCGGGGAACCAAACAGCCGGCGCGCAAATTCCTCATTGATCACCGCAACGCGCGGTGCGCTCTCATCGTCGTTCCCAGTCAGCACCCGTCCCTTCAGCAGAGCCGTCCCGGCCGCTTGGAAATACTCCGGTGAGACTGCGAAGAAGATGGCGCCCGCGGCGGCATTGGAGGGCCTGAGGTCCGGCGTTTCATCCGTAAATATATCCACGTTGTCCCATCCCATTTTCAATGGTGGGCTGCTGACCAATCCCACTTGCGTCACCCCGGGGAGAGCTTTGAGCGCATCGATCATGCGACGCTGCAGGGCTGGAATCTCGCTGTCTTTGTAGCCGGCCATGCGCGGGTCGGTATCAACCAGCAACGTGTTGTGCGGATCGATGCCAAGCCGGGTGTGCATGGAACGCACCAAACCGCGCACAGCCACGATGGACGAAGTGACCAGAACCGCGCAAACGGCAATTTGCGTAACCAGCAGGACGTCCCGCAAACTGAGTCTTCCTCCTCGCGCGGCACTCGGCGAACCCGCCGATGCTGATTTGATCACCTGATAAGGATCAGTGCGCAGAACCTGACGAACAGGAACAATGCCGAAGAGGAATCCACTCACCACGGCGAGCAGCAGTGCGAGCGCGCAGACGTTCGCATCTGGATTGAGCGGGAGATTCATCGGAAACTCAGGAAACGGCCGCCACGCACTGATGGCGCGCAACAGGATCACGCTTCCCCACAATCCCGCGGCACCGCCGGCGAGTGAGAGCAGCATGGCTTCAGTGAGAAGCTGCCGCAGGATGCGAACGCGACGGGCTCCCAGCGCTAGCCGCAGGGCAACTTCGCGGGTCCGATCTGCGGCGCGCGCGGCAAACAGGCTGCCCAGATTGGCGCACGCCGCTAGCAGGATCAACCCAGCCAACAACATCAGCCCCGCAAGAAAGGTCTTTGCTGCGCCGCCAAAAGCGCTGGCAAGGCCTGGGCGCTGCAGTTTGTATGTGAGCAGGTCTGGATTCTCAGCGTTTGGATAGGTCTTTCCGAGCCACGCGCCGATGGTATCCAGGTCGGCATCCGCCTGCGCCGGAGTTACTCCCGGCTTCAGGCGCCCCACCAGCTCGCTCATCCACCGGCTTTCCCGCTGACTCAACAATTCATCGCTCTCCAGCCCGCTATTCACGGGGACAAACAGTTCCGGAGAAAAGGCGATGAACGTGCCCACAAACCCGGGCGGCGCAACGCCGATGATCACGAAGGGATGCTTGTTGAGAAGAACGGTCCGGCCCACAACGCCCCGGTCCCCTTCAAAATGTTCCCGCCAGCCGGCGTAGCTCAGAACGACATACTGCGCACTGTTGGGCCCGTGTTCGTCGGCGGCATGAAAAAAGCGGCCCAGGTAGGGTTGCAATCCCAGCACATCGAAGTAATTGCCGCTGGCCTCAATTAGAAATACCTGCGAAGGGTTCTTACCGGTGTCCAAGCCGGCCTGCGTAATGTTGTCGGCGGCCAGGGCGTCCAAGCTGCGATTGCGATCGCGCAGATCGAGATAATTCGGGTACGATTCGTACCCCCAAATGCTGTGTGCGTGACCCACAACATAGACGCTTTTAGAGGCGGGAACGTTCAGGGGGCGCAGCACCAGCGCGTTCAATACTGCAAACACCACTGTGTTGGCTCCTATTGCTAAGGCCAGCGTGGCAACCGCAGCGAACGCAAATCCGGGGGACTTCCGCAGTTGTCGAATCGCGAATCGAACGTCTCCCCATATCGACTCAAGGATCGGCCACTGCCAAACCTCGCGGCTGCGTTCTTCCAGCATCGCCAGGTTGCCAAATGCCACACGCGCTTGCCGCTGCGCCTCCTGGGGGCTCAGGCCCTCGCCAATCAGATGTTCGACGCGCTCTTCAAGATGAAGGCGCATCTCGTCGGAGAGATCGTCGTACAACTTGCGCCGTCGGAAACTGTTGGGGATCCAATTCATCGGAACCTCCTGCTAGCTTGCAGATGAATTACCCGGATTCAGTACGAGGGAAATACCTTCGAACATGCGTTCGAAGCTGGAAATCTCCTGCTCCAGATGGCGAAGACCGGACGCGGTGATCTGGTATGTCCTCACCCGCCGATTCGTCGCCGACATGCCCCACTCGGCCTTCACCAGCTTGGATTTCAGCAGCCGCTGAAGCGCTGGATAAAGCGATCCCTCTTCCACCTGCAGCAGGTTCCTGGATCGCTGCTGGATGTGCTGGACCAGGGCGTATCCGTGAGCAGGCTGGCGGCGCAGTGATTCCAGGATCATCATCTCGAGGGCGCCGGGAAATAAATCACGAGAGAGAGTCTCATTCATAGGCTAGATCACCATAGGCATAGAGTAAATAGGTATAGGAGAGGATTGTCAAGAAAATTCTTTTTCGGACGCACTCGCCGCATTCGATAGAGGCAATCACTCGGCGATCGGCGTATCGCAATTCAAAGCCCTTGAAAATCCTGGGAAACGCCCATCTGTCTTTTTGAGATTCCCCCGTTAGCGCATGATCGCCGATGCACACGGCGGTTTCGGATTCGTAGTGGAAGACCGGTTGGCTTGGTAGGTATGGTGCGGAGACGGCCGATCGCGACGTAGGCCGGAAGAGCAACGGCCCGGCGAGGGCCGGGCACCCGGCCGGGAGCCGGAAGCTACGAATTGTTGACCTGCTAACTCGCTAACTTACTAACTTGCCGACTCGCTAACTCGCTGCACTGCCGGCGCCTTCAAAAACTCGAGCGCCCGAATCAAATAACTCTTCAAATCGCGCCGATGCACGACAGCGTCGAGAAATCCCTTCTCAAGCAAGAATTCCGACCGCTGAAATCCTTCGGGAAGTTTTTGCCGGATCGTCTGCTCGATGACGCGCGGGCCGGCGAAGCCGATCAGCGCGCCGGGCTCGGCGATATTCAGGTCGCCCAGCATGGCGAAGCTGGCGGTAACGCCGCCGGTGGTGGGATCGGTGAGCACGGAGATGTAGGGCACGCGCGCATCATCCAATTGCGCCAGAGTAGTCGCGATCTTGGCCATCTGCATCAGGCTCACCACGCCTTCCATCATGCGCGCCCCGCCCGAGGCCGCGACAATGACGAGCGGCTTGCGCGAAATCCGCGCGCGATCGACGGCGCGAGCAATGGTTTCGCCCACCACTGCGCCCATCGAGCCGCCGATGAAGCTGTACTCCATGGCGCTCAAAACAACTTCATGCGTTCCCATGCGGCCAACCGCGTTGACGATGGCATCGTCGAGCCCGGTCTGCTCGCGCGCCCTGCGCAGCCGCTGCTTGTAGGACTTTACGTCGGTGAAATTGAGCGGATCGGTCGAGCGCAGGCCGGTATCGACCAGTTCGTAGCCCGGCTCCAAAAGAAGGTCAACGCGCGCCCGCGCGCCGAGCTTGAAGTGGTGCTGGCACTTGGGGCAGACCATCAGGCTGGCTTCGAGATCGGCCTTGTAAAGCGGCTGGCGGCAGCCGGGACACTTGACCCAGAGCCCCTCGGTGCGCACGGTCTTCGCGCCTGCGGCGGTGTCGAAGCCGGCGCCAAAGCCGTTCTCCCCTTGAGGCCCGTTCTCCGCAGAGGGAAACTCGCCGTCCTCGCGCTTGAACCACGTCATAGTGAACCCCATTGTAAATGGCGTGCGGCAAACGCACCGATTTGCTCGCCTCCAACCGCGGCCGACCTCCTAAAGTTAGAGCCGGGATACGCTACCAGCTATAACGCACGGAGTATGTCAGCGTGGCTTCTCCTTTGGCGGGGACTTCCAGCGGGAACTCGATGGTATTGCTGTCGCGCTTGTTGAAGTCCGCGGATTTCTCTCGAATCTCCCAATTGGCTGCGCGATAGAGGTGCTCGACGACGGTCACATGCACCGGCTGTTGCTTCTGGTTGGTCAGCGTGATGGCGAAGGCCTCGTCGAGCAAGCGGTCGGAACTGTCGACATGAAAATCGGTCTGCCGCCGCGAGCCCTTCACGTCGAATGCGCTGCCGGTGAGGATTTTGATTGTCTCCTCCGTGGGCGTGTGGTTCATGACGCTCTCGCCTACAAACTCCATCTGGCCATCGGAGTCGCGGCGATAGAGCCTAATCCGACCTGCCGGCAGCGGGATACCAAGATGATTGCTCTCGCTGTTCTTGATCTGCTCGACCATGAAGACCTTGGTCTTATTGCCCTCAAGACCGTATCCCCGCTGTTCGTTTATGCCTCCCCCGTAGTTCCGCTGCAGATCCACCGAGCAGCCGTCGTAGAGGTAGCTGCGCCGCATGGTAACCCCGAATGCATCGATAAATTGCACCTGCTTGGTTTCGCCGTTACGCAGCGCGACCGTCCGGTTCAGATCGTAAAGATGAAAATCGTCGAATGGCTTCTGAGTGACGCGTGGAGCCTCAACGTCGGCTTCCTGATTGACTATGACAGCTTCGCTGACCATCATGTTCGGCATGCGTGCACCGGCGATTTTCGCCACATCGCCGGCCATGAGTTTGATGCGCGCCTGGGGAAACTCAGTGCCGCTCTGGTTGTGAATCGTCACCCAGCCTACGACATCGGTATGCTCATCGCCGGTGACGTCGTTGCTTTCCGGTGCTACGACGTTGTAGGTGGCCTCCCAATCGAATCCACCGGTGATGTAAGCCAGTTCGGCCGTGAAACGCTCGGGTTTCTCAGCCTGTATGAGCCAGTGGAGCGTGGGCTTGAGGAGCAGTCCATCGGTAGCGGCGGGAAACAGGGGAAGGCCAGGCAGTTGGAATTGCATCTTGCCTTCCACTTCTACCAAAGGAGCAGCCTGTTGACCGGGCATCGTCTGCTCGTCGTAGGTGACTTCTGTGGGGCGGTCAAAACCGGCGCGAATGATTTTTCCCTGGACGATGCGGGTTCCCTGCGGGCCGTTGACCTGAAAGTCGATGGTCTTGCCCTCGTATTTTTCAAGAAGCCATTCCTGACTGACGACGGCTGCATCGTAGTTCTGCTCGACGACGTGAATCGTGCGATTGCCGGCGGGATCGCGCAAGATCACGGAGTCGGGTTCAAGCTTGCTGGTGACTTCGGTTGCCGTCACGTCGTTGATTCCGGGGTGGAGATCGAGATCGATTGACGTGCGAGCGACGGCGAAGTCCTGGTTGTAAATGGTGAGCGCCACGGGCTGGGTAGCAGTTTGCTGCGCCCTGGCCCAAGACATCGCGAAGATCGTAATGACTAGGAAGGATTTCCGCACCATACACCTCCTTGCGTGTGACGTTCGGTTATTGGAAGCGGTTGAATGATTCCCTGATGCCGAACTGGTCTCAGTGTCAGGGCTAATACTCGATGCCGCGCTGCGCCAAAATTCCCTTTTGATACGCGTGTTTCACTTCGCGCATCTCGGTCACCGTGTCGGCCAGCTCGACCAGCAGCGGATGCGCGTTGCGCCCGGTCAGGATCACGTGCACCATCTCCGGCTTCGCGCGCAGGGTTTCTGCGACAACTTCGGGATCAAGCATCTTGTAGCTGATGGCGTAATTGATCTCGTCGAGAATCACCAGGTCCCACGCGCCGGAATTGATGGCCTCGCGCGCTTCGGCCCAGGCCTCTTCAACCATGCGAATATCTTCGGGATCGGACTCCGCGCCGCCGATCTTCACAAAGCCGCGACCCATCTGCTTCAGCACAAAATTTTCGCCGAAGGCTTCAGCCGCGTCCAGCTCGCCGTAGTGCCACGAGCCCTTGATGAACTGCAGCATCAGCACTTTCATGCCGCAGCCCACCGCGCGCAGCGCCGTGCCCAGCGCCGCGGTAGTCTTGCCCTTGCCAGGACCAGTGTTGATCAAAATCAAACCGCGCCGTGATGGTGTTTCGGAGTCCATTGAGATCAGTTGTCAGTTTACAGTCGTCAGTCGTCAGAAGCCGGCTCTCGGATCGATACCACCAGCCACTGATCGCTGACAACTGACAACTGTCAACTCGTTCCTCGGTGATACGGATGCCCCGTGAGAATTGTCGACGCCCGATAGATCTGCTCGGCGACAACCAGGCGCGCCAGATGGTGCGCCAGCGTCATGGGCCCGAGCGAAAGCAGCCCACCGCGGCGTTTGCCCTCGGCCAACGCTGCGTCGGACCATCCATCCGCGGGCCCAACAGCAAAGACCACATGTTGCGTGCCCTCGTCGCGCCGCTTCCCCAGCCACTCAGCCAAAGCCTCTGAGGACATTGCGCGGCCGCGTCCATCGAGCATCAGGAGCGCCGCTTCGGTTCTTCCCCGCTGCCGGCCAAGCCACTCCAGCAGCGCGCTCTCGCTGCGGAAAGCTTCCACGCTCGATCGCATCGCCCCGGTGCATCGCTTGAGATAGTCGCTTACCAGCGCCTCGTATCCGTCTTTCGCTCCGCCTCGGGAGCCGATGTGAGCCAGCGTCACTTGCATCCAGAGGAGAATAGCGCAAACCTCCGCCGACTGCGAAAAGCCAGCAAAGAATGGCCGCTGAATCTGCGGAGTATGGGGAAATCGCAAGGCCCAGCTTACAAAAAATCATAGGGTGCTCTATCACTCTCATAAAAGATCGGTGAATAACCTACCTATTTTCAGCACGCAACCGCCGTACTTCTTCTTTCAAAAGAATGGCATAAAACGTGCTTAAGAGATGCAAACGGTTTCCCGGTCCGCGCAACTTGCGACAAGAAGCGACCGCGCGGATGTAAGTCAGCTAGATCTTCCTTATCTTTTTGTCAGACCTGCGCTTTTGACGCGCCAAGGCGGCACTTCAGCAAGACCGATAAGCGCCTCGGGCAATGTATTGCGGGCCCCTGCGAATACTCAACTTCCCCATCTCTCCAATTCGGAGGTCGATCATGCGATTTTCTCCAGAGCGAGCTGCGCGTCTGAAGTTCAATCTCTTCGCGATTGCCGCTATGGCGATGCTTTCCGGCGTTCCTCTAGCCTGCTGCTTGATCATGGTGGCCGCAACCAGGTTCGCAAACTTCGTGGCCCTAGGAAGGACGCCCAACGTAAACAATCCCCGCAAGCTGTTGGCCGCATTCAATCCTCCGTTGGCCCCTCGAATCATTCCAGATTTTGCGATCCACGGAATAAAATATACGGAATCCCATAGCCTCAGTATGTTCACCAGCAAGCCTTTCCTTTAGTGATATTTATTTTCAATCACTTAGACCATCCACTCGAATGTTCGGAAATGGCACATCAATTGCAGGTTAAAACCCATAATTTCCCAGAAGTGAACTCGGGGCACTTCACGCGGACTGATATTCATTTGGACGTTTTTTGAGCGGAGATTTTTCATGAACTTGCGTAATCGGAGATGCTTTCCCCATCGAGCCTCTGAAAACGCACAACCTGAATTGCGAGCGACCCCAGGCGGGCCTTTCAGTTCAGAGATTAATTTTGGAGGAGTTCCGATGCGGTTTTTCCGTTTGCATGGCATTGCTCTGGCGTTCGCAATTGCGTTCGCGCTGGGGCTCGTGGTGGCAACGCAGCAACCTTCGGCCTTTTGCCAGGATGTTACCGGCGGCCTGCAAGGCACGGTAAAGGATCCGTCCGGCGCCGTCGTGCCCAGGGCCCACGTCACCATTACGGGCACCACGCTCATCGGCAGCAAGGAACTTACCACGGATTCGAGCGGCTATTACCACTTTGCCAATCTCCCTCCGGGCAACTACACCGTCGTCGTGAAGGCCGACGGATTTGAGACCTCCAAGCGAGATGGCCTGCAAATCGAAACCGGACATTTGCCCACAGTCGATCTCATCCTCAAGGTTGGCGCTTCGGCCACCACCGTTGAGGTCACGGAAGCGGCTCCGGTCATCGACACCACGACTACCCAGACCCAGACCAACATCTCGAGCCAGGTTTTGCAGAATGCCCCCACCGGCACCTCCTTCCAGTCGGTGATCCAGTATGCTCCCATGGCCCGCAATGAGCCTCTCTCGGGTTACATGGTGAATGGCCAGGCCTCCGCCGGCGGCGGCGGCTCACTGCCGGGTAGCGGCGGCAACGGCCTGATGTTCGGGTTCTCCATCGGCGGTGCGGCAGACTCCGAGTCGAGCTACCTGGTCGAGGGCCAGGATACCGAGAACGTTTCCGGCGGCTACTCAAGCGCCAATGTTCCTACCGATTTCATCCAGGACATGCAGATCACGACTTCAGCAGTGCCGGCCGAGTACGGCGGCGCGCTGGGTGGCGTGGCTAACGTCATCCTCAAGAAGGGCAGCAACCAAATTCACGGTGAGATCTTCTCCAGCTATGAATCCTCGGGAACAGACGCCAATCCAGTGAACGCATTTCTGCGCTATGACCCGACCACCGGCGGTTGCACCAAGGGCAAGCCCGGCTGCCCAACGAACTACACCATCGATCAGCCCGGCCAGACTTATTCCTCGCAGAAGGAGCACTTCCGCGATGTCAATCCGGGCGTGATGGTGGGCGGACCCATCTATAAGGACCGCCTGTGGTTTGCTGCCGGATTCAATCCCTGGTACAGCGGGACGGGGCGCAACGTCAACTACAACAGCCTGGTGGCTCAAAACAACGGCACAGGGCTAACTTCCTTTGGCAATCAGTATTTCACGCAGGATTCGCAGACTTATTACGGATATGCCCGCCTCGATGCGGAAGTCACCCAGAAAATTCGCGTCTACGGTGAATGGCTCTACCAATACCAGCGCGAGACCGGCGCCAACCTGCCCATTGCCGATCCCAGCACGCCAGAAGTCGGCTATCTGAATACCGCGATCGAGCAGGATCCGGACACATTCGCGCACGGCATCGGCTTCTCCTCGCCCAACTCGCTGTACAACATTGGCGCGGACGTCACGCTGACCCAGCATATTGTCTCCACCACTCGCTACGGATACTACTTCAACAACTATCACGACTTTGGCTGGCCGACCTCAAGCCCCGACCTGGTGTGGAACACCCCGGGCACAATCGCCAGCGGCGCCACCGACGCTGAAAGCAATCCGCTGCCCACGGGCCTGCAGTTGGGCGGCGGCACTAGCAATCAGT
>CAVXOO010000168.1:0-5146 GCA_963762945.1 uncultured Acidobacteriaceae bacterium
TATCGGGGGTAATCGCGAGAGTTTTGAGTAACCAACGTTCAATGAGTGATTTGGCCTGCTCGCAACAATCAACATTCAGATCAGATCCAGATCGCAGAACACCGGCCGAGATTTGGGCTCCGCCGGATACGCCCATCCGTGCTTTGACTGGCCTGTCTCCGAAGTCAAATTCCGCCTTATATCCTTCAGAGTGTTGAGGATATGACTACCTCGACTGGTGAAAAAGAAAAATTCCATGGAACCGATGAGTTTTGACCACCCAGCCGGTTTTATCCAGTAGAGAGGCAAAAACGGACCAGCAAGAAGCAGCCTCGAATCCAAAAAGGAGATCAACATGAAGATCGCGCAGAAAACAATCCTGATTACCGGCGCAAATCGCGGCATCGGCCATGCGCTCGCCCTGGAAGCGCTCAGGCGCGGCGCAAAGAGAGTGTATGCGGGCACGCGCGGCGAGCTCGATATTGCCGACGAACGTGTCATTCCCGTGACGCTGGACGTCACCAACGAGGTACGGATCGAGCAAGCAGTTCGCGAAGTGGGCAGTCTCGATGTGCTCATCAACAACTCCGGCATCGCGCCCTACGACGATCTCAGTGACCCCGCCGTTATCGAGCAAACCCTGGCCGTTAATTTCTTCGGTATGTACAAAGTGACGCGGGCGTTCCTTCCGATGCTGAAGCGCGTGAAGGGAGCCATCGTCAATAACCTATCTCTGATGGCGCTTGCCCCGTTGCCGCTCACACCCAGCTACGCCATCTCGAAGGCCGCTGCGCTGAGCATGACGCAATCGCTACGAGCACTGCTGGCCAGCCACAGTGTCAGCGTCCACGGAGTTTTTCTGGGGCCGGTCAACACCGACATGACCCGCGGCTTCGAAATCCCCAAGGCATCAGCCGAGTCTGTTGCGCAAGGTATCTTCGACGGGCTGGAAAACGGCGAAGAAGACGTCTTTCCAGATCCCATGTCCCGGTCGATCGCCGATGGTTGGCGCAACGGCGTAGCTAAGGAGTTCGAGCGCCAATACGCCGGTTTCGTTCCCGAAGGCGCCGCAGCACTTTGATAGCCGCCGCGCGCCACGCATGACAAGGCAAGCAGAGACACAAAGAGATTGGAGGAGCGAGTCATGAAGAAGCAGGATTTCACTACCAGCTTTACGGTCGAGCAATCTCCCGAGGACGTTTTCAAAGCCATTAACAATGTTCGCGGATGGTGGTCAGGAGAGGTTGACGGACAATCCGACAGGCTTGGCGCCGAATTCACTTATCGCTACAAGAACATGCATAAGTCCACGCAAAAGGTGACCGAGTTCGTTCCCGGCAAAAAGGTTGTGTGGCATATTACGGACGCCGAACTGACCTTCGTCAAGGATAAGAAGGAATGGATCGGGACCGACATCGTCTTTGAGATTGCCAGGGATGGCGGCAAGACCGAGGTTCGCTTTACGCATGTGGGCCTGGTTCCGGTATTCGAGTGCTACGGCGGCTGTTCAGGCGCCTGGGGCGCGCTGGTGGGCACCAATCTGCGCAAACTCATCACGACAGGCAAGAACCAGCCGGACGTGTTCGCGTAGGAGCTCGAATAGACCACGGCCGTGTGCGCTCGCCGGCACACGGCAATCACCCAACCGAATCTACAAAACCGAGGTGCAAACATGACGCAGCAAAACTACACAGCATCCATTTTGGTCGATGAGTCGCCGAAGGAAGCATTCGATGCCATCCGCAACGTTCGCGGATGGTGGTCAGAGGCAATCACAGGAAGCACCGAAAAGGTCGGCGACGAATTCAAGTACCACTATCAGAACCTCCACAAGTGCACCATGAGGCTCGTGGAACTTGTTCCCGGCGAAAGAGTCGCCTGGCTGGTGACCGACAATTTCTTCAGTTTCACAGAAGACAAGACTGAGTGGAAGAACACGAAGGTCATCTTCGACATCGCGAAGAAAGGTGGCCAGACCGAGATTCACTTCACCCACGAAGGCCTGGTTCCCGAGTACGAATGCTACAACGTCTGCTCCGATGCCTGGGGCAACTACATTCGCGGCAGTCTGAAGAGTTTGATTGCAACTGGCAAGGGCATGCCGAACGCCAAGGGAAAGTCGAACTGAAATCATCGCCGCGGATAGGCCGGTTTTTTCGCCGCGCCGCGGAGAAAACGAGGAGATTGTCATGAGAAGGTTGATTGCCGCAATGAAAGCCTCCCTCGACGGAAAAATCGAGAGAAGCGATGGTCCGGCGGACTGGGTGAGCGCCTGGTCCGACGATTACGGGCTGACGCCCGAGATCGATGCCTGCATTCTCGGCGGGGGCATGTACCCCCTTTACGAGAAGTATTGGACCTCGATCCAGACGAACCCGGAAGAGCCGGCTTGGATTACCGGTGCGCCGCCGACACAGGCAGAACGCGAATGGGCAGATTTTGCAAAGCGCACACCGCATTACGTGCTCTCCAACACGATCCAATCAGCCGCCTGGCCGAACACGAAGTTCATCCGCGGCCTTGACGACGTCGCTGCGCTCAAGCAACAGGTCGGAAAGGACATTTACCTCGTTGGCGGTGCAAAAACTACGGCGTCTCTTATTGATGCCGGCCTCATCGATGAGCTGCGGATGATTGTCTATCCGCTGATCGCGGGTGAAGGCAAGCCGTTGTTTGCTGCGAGTGAACGGCAGCGCGGCCTTGAGCTGAAGAGTGTGCAGCAACTTTCAGAAGGGCGCGTCAGCCTCGTGTACGCGGTGCGGTAAACGAACCGGTGCAGATCGGGCAAAGGCGCTGCCTTTCTGAGTTGTGCGGTCTACAATCAGACGCAATGGCGATCGAGAACCTCCATATCGAGCCCACAGCCGACGACGCGAACCGGGAGTTCGAACGGCTCGCCGAACCATTCCGCCGCGAGGTCAGGCTGCATTGCTATCGGATGCTGGGCTCGTTGCACGAGGCCGAAGATTTGATGCAGGAAACCTATCTCCGAGCGTGGCGCAGCTTTGCGAGTTTCGACGGGGAATCGATGCGCGCCTGGCTTTATAAAATCGCCACCAACGCATGCTTGAATGCGCTCGAAAGCCGCAAGCATCAGCAGCGATACCTGCCCGATCAACTTGGGCCGGCCGTTGAACCAGTGGCGTTTGGCGCCCCGGCTACCGACATCCCGTGGCTGGAGCCGTATCCGGACTCCAACCTCGAAGGCATCGCCGATGCCGCGCCGAACCCTGAAGCGCATTACACGGCTCGCGAATCTGTCCAGCTTGCATTTGTTTCCGCGATTCAGCAATTGCCGCCTCGCCAGCGCGCCGCGCTTATGCTGTGCGATGTGCTCGGTTGGGCCTCGGCCGAGGCAGCCAAACTGCTCGACAGTACTACCGCGTCAATCAACAGCGCCCTGCAGAGGGCGCGCGAAACCCTCTCGAAGAGCTACTCAGATCGCCGGCCATCGATCCAATCGATCCCAACTCCCGATCAGCAAAAACTCCTCGGACGCTATCTACGGGCATGGGAAGGGCACAATGTCGACAACTTTGTCGCACTACTGAAGGAAGATGCGGCTGCCGTCATGCCACCGTGGCTGCAGTGGCTCGCGGGGCGCGAGGTCATCGGGGCCTTCTTTGCAGGCGCATGGAAGACTTGTGGCGGCCTTCACCTGGTGCCAACGGCGGCTAATGGTCAGCCTGCCTTCGCCGTGTATGAATACTCTTCCGGCGACAAGCGTTGGAACGCGCACTCGATTCACGTAATCACGCTGGAGAACGACGCGATCTCCAAGGTAACTCTCTTCATAGAGCCCCGCCTCTTCGACGGCTTTGGACTGCCGCGGTCCCTGCCGCGAGACGCCATCGCTGGGCGAGCCCACCCAGACCACGACTCGTAGGAAGCGCCCAGACTTCAATGCAGCCACCGTGTGTGATCTGGTCGTGAGTCTTGATGAGCGCAAAATCGCTAATGCACTTGTTGAACGCCAATTATTCTCGATCAGTCGGCTTGTAGGCGGTGACATGCTCCTAGCTGCATTTTTCCTGCAAGCTATTACCTCGGAAAAAATCTTTGCCGAATTGCAAACTAATCCTTTAGTTGCTCGTCTATGGAAATGTTGGGTCGAGCTCAGTACGCGAGATTCACGGGAGTTGTTGCGGGGAATTTGCGGGAGTTTGCCTGCAAAATCAATCGGTTAGCTATGCCGCCTTGAGAGGCTTAGGGCTACCGCCGAGGAAAGATTAGCTTAACCGCCGAGGAAAGACAAGCCATGCCGCCAAGAAAATCCAACACGCTGACCGAGGCCGAGCTGAGGCTGATGAAGATTCTGTGGCGGCGGGGCGAGTCTGCGGTTACGGAGCTGGTGGAGGCGCTGCCGGCCGGCGAGCCGCTGGCTTATAACTCGGTGCTGACGACCATCCGCATCCTGGAGCAGAAGGGCTACGTGCGGCACCGGCAGGAGGGGCGCGCGTTTGTTTACCGGCCGCGCGTGGCCGAGGACGAGGCCGGCCGTTCCGAAGTGCGCAAATTGCTCAGCCGCTTTTTTGGCAACTCGCGCGAGCAACTGGTGTTATCGCTTTTGGGGGATGAAGAGATTTCGGCCGAGGAGTTGCGGCGGTTGAAAGAGGCGATCGATAGCGCAGGGCAGGGCGGTGCGGGGCAGGGCGGCGCAGGACAGATTTCGGGGCGGGGCGCTCGAAAAGCGGAGCAGGGAAGCGAGGAATAGTTGATGACCGCGACTCTGACCACGTTGCCGTTGCTCGCCGCGCCCGTTGCCGTTGCGGCGTTGTGGCAGGGCGCAGCCATCGCACTGGTGCTTGGCGTCGGACTGAAGTGCGCACAGCGCTTCCATATCCATATTGACGCCGCCGCGCGTTTTGCCGTGTGGGCCGCGGCCTTCGCGGCGGTTGCGGCTTTGCAATTGCTGCCGAGCCTTCTGCATTTGGCGGTGCGCGGCGCGGCTTCGGGATCGGTGGCCGGCGCTCAGGGCAATTTTGCGATGGGGACGCCAGCGCACGCGCTCTGGTTGCGGCTTCCCCACATACAAATCGACGAGCGCTGGGCCCTGGCCATTGCCGCCCTGTGGCTGATCGCTTCTCTAGTGCGCGCGGCGTATCTTGCCGCACACGCGCTGCGCCTGCGCCTGCTGTGGCTTGCGGCCGAGCCGGTGCAAACCGAG
>CAVXOO010000169.1:0-8804 GCA_963762945.1 uncultured Acidobacteriaceae bacterium
GCCGCGATTGCACTGGCGCGGCGGTACGTCGATCTGGGATTCAAGATTGTGGCCACCGAGGGTACTGCCAACGTGCTCGAAGGCGCGGGACTGATTGCGGAGCGGGTCTTCAAGGTGGGTGAGGGGCGTCCCAATGCGGTCGACCTGATCAAAGAGAATCGCATTCAGCTTGTCGTCAATACGCCGCGCGGGCAGGATGCGATCTTTGACGAGAAGGCGATTCGCCGCGCAGCCGTGCTGGCACGCATTCCCACCATCACGACGCTGGCAGCCGCGCAGGCAGCGGCGGAGGGAATTGCCGCTATGCAAAAGCACAGCGTCTCAGTGAATGCCTTGCAGCATTTGCACAAGGCGAACGGGCGCTAGACGAGGGCTCGACAGAATGCGTCGGGCACTACAATGAACTCATGCTGCTGGAAGGCGTTTTTGCCGCGGTGACCACGCCGTTCTACCCGGACGAGCGGGTTTATTACCGCAAGATCGAAGCCAACATCGCGCGCTACTCGCGTAGTTTGCTGGCGGGGATGGTGGTTTTAGGTTCTACGGGTGAGGCGTCGCTCGTAGACGATGACGAAAGCCGCGAAGTTTTGCGGGTCGCCGCCGAAGCCGCCGCGCCTGAGAAAGTCCTGATAGCCGGCGTAGGACGCGAGAGCGTAAAGGCGACAGTTGAGTTGGCCGTGGCTGCTGCCAAGTTCCGCTACGATGCAGTTCTGGTTCGGCCACCGAGTTACTATGCTGGACAGATGTCGCGCGCGGCGTTTGTCCACTATTTCCGCAGTGTGGCCGACCGCTCGCCACTTCCTGTGATTCTTTACAACATTCCCCAATGCGTTCCCTATCAGATTCCGGTGGATTTGGTAGGTGAGCTCGCCGGACACCCCAACATTATCGGAATCAAGGACTCATCCGGAAAGGTCGAACGCATTGGCGCGCTCGTCGCCGCAACCGACCATGCGCCCCGGCGAACTGTGCCCGTAACGCAGGTCTTTGAGGCAGCCACATCGCGGATGCTCGAGCCTCACGCCGAATCCGAAGGCGCATTCATTTCGGTGGGTGAACTCGCCGGAGGTAAGGCCGCAGCGACAGCAACTCCTGTGACTTCGGTAAAGACACGCAGCAGGGAAGTCGGGTTTCAGGTTTTGTGTGGCTCGGGGAGCACGGTGTTGGAGTCGCTCGAGGCCGGGGCAGTAGGTGCGATCCTGGGCATGGCCTGCTTCGCGCCGCAGGCCTGCCAGGAGATTTACTTTGCCTGGAAGGACCACGACCTGGCTCTCGCGCGAGAGAAGCAGGAGCGTATTTTCGAGCCGAACAGGCGGATCGTTGGAGAACTCGGCATCGCGGGGATGAAATACGCTTGCGACTTCAATGGCTACTTCGGGGGCCGAGCGCGCGCGCCGTTGCTCGCCCTGAAGGCCGAGGAGAAGGCGGAGATCGAGGGTTTGTTGGCGGAGATTCGGAACTAGGCGAGCTTTTCTGTTTCTAGTTCACGCAGCGATGTGGAGCGGCGTAAAGAGTCCTTAGTTCTCCTGAACCTTAATAATGTAATAGACAAACTCTACGCCGTCGGGGATCAGTAGCTGGTGGGGAACGCCGGCGGGGATGTGTACAAAGTCGCCTTCAGCCAGATCTGTCTCCTGGCCGCCCTCGACAGCGCTGCCGCGGAGCTCACCCTCGGATGTGGGATGCGACCCCACCAGCGTGCCTCCTGAAAGCAGGCGGGCATGACCGCGCACGACGTAGAAAAAATCGGCCCAGTGCTCATGCACCTCGCCCTGACCGCTCTTCAGACGCAGAGCGAGCATGGTGAAGTGGTGCGGATAGGTTTCGAGCTTGATAGAGGCCGAGCCTTCGCCGCCCCTGGCCTGAGCGCGAAGCTGCTCGATGTGGGCGGAAAGATCGACCTGCGTCGTGCGGGTTGCGGGCGTTTGGGCCCAGACCATCGCAGCAAGGAAAATCAAGGCCAAACTCGCGATCAATACTTTCTTCATCTTTACTTCCTTATCGGCCCATCCATCCACCATCGACGACGAGAATGTGACCGTGCATGTAGTTGCTGGCCTCCGAGGCGAGGAATACAGCGGCGCCACCCAGGTCCTCGGGCGTGCCCCATCGGCCTGCGGGAATCCGCTCCAGAATCTGCCGGGAGCGTGTCGCATTGGCCCGTAGCGCAGTGGTGTTGTCAGTAGCCATGTAGCCCGGCGCGATGGCGTTTACGTTGACGCCGCGCGATGCCCACTCGTTGGCGAAGGCCTTGGTCAGCTGGCCCACTCCGCCTTTGGCCGCGGCATAGCCAGGCACGAAGACGCCGCCTTGAAAAGTGAGCAGGGAAGCGATGTTGATGATCTTGCCGGAGCCGCGCTCGATCATGCCGCGGCCCACCAATTGCGTAAGACGAAAGACGCTGGAGAGGTTCGTATTCAGCACCGACTGCCAGTCCTCCCAGGAGTGATCGAGAGCGGGAGCGCGACGGATGGTGCCGGCGTTGTTGACGAGGATATCGATTGCACCAAGTTGCGCGACAACCTCGCCCGCAAGGGCCTCGCAGCCTCGCAGATCGGAGAGATCGGCGGCAACAGCGATCGCAGGTTGCCCCGAAGCAGCGGATATGGCAGCCAGCGTCTCCTCGGGCACTGAGTGCGCACCATGTAGCGAGATGCGCGCGCCAGCCTCGGCGAGCGCGAGAGCAATCGCCGCGCCAAGTCCGCGCGAGGAACCGGTCACGAGTGCGGATTTGCCGGAGAGCCGGAACTGATCGAGTACGGACATGGTTACCTTCTCTTGAAATCCTCGGTTAGCGCAGGGCGCGGGTCTCGATCTTATCCATATCGTCGTAAGCCTGGTTCTCGCCGCCCATGCCCCAACAAAATGCGTAGCTGGCCGTGCCAGCGCCGGCGTGGACCGACCAAAGCGGCGAGACCGCGACTTGCTTATTGGCCACGATGAGATGACGGGTTTCGTGGGCCGGTCCCATCAGATGGAGAACACGTTCGTTTTCCGGCAAATCAAAGTAGAGGTAGATTTCAGAACGGCGCATATGAGTGTGCGCGGGCATGGTGTTCCAGATGGATCCTGGCGCAAGCTGCGTAAAGCCCATGACCAGTTGACAGCTTTGGGGCCCCTGAGCATGGATGAGCTTGTAGATCGCGCGCTGATTTGCCGTTTCGGGTGCGCCCAGTCGTGTAGGCTCCAAGGCAGCGGAGCGAACCAGTGCGACCGGATGCGCCGCGTGAGCGGGATAACTTAGCAAATAGAACTCTGCCGGTGAGTGCGCGTCATCGCTGGCAAAGCGAATCTCTTTGCTGCCGCGCCCGATATAGAGGGCGTCGCGGCGGCCAAGCTCATAACGCGCGCCGTCAACGGTCACAGTCCCTGCGCCGCCGATGTTGAATACGCCCAGCTCGCGGCGCTCCGTGAAGTAATCCGCCCGCAAGGCAGGGTATGTACCGAGCAGAAGCTCTTCCGCGAGCGGCACAGCCGATCCAACCACGGCGCGATCCAGATCGACATAGACGAAGTCGATCTGGCCGGGCTGAAAAAGATTGTCGATGAGAAAGGTCGCGCGTAACTCGGCCGTTGTCATGGTAGGGTAGCGCACCTGGTCCGCCAACTGCAGAATCTTCATGGTCCTCTTTCTCTTCACTCCGGTTGCGCTGGGCTGGGCGCTGATTTATGTGCGTTTTGTAGAATTGTACTGCGTCGAAGCACCGCAAGAGGAACACGGGTAGAATGTCTGATAACAGATATTCTGTATATCGCACACAAGCACCATCTACCTTCGATTCCAATGACATCAAAGAGCTTACGGGCCGCTGTTCTCAAGCACCTCCCTTTTGAGGACCTCGACTCCCTGGAGTCCGAGCTGGCTCGTCGTGGCTTCAACATCGAAACCATTGAGGCGGCAGTCGCAGAATTCTCGGCGTCGCGCCTCCAAGAAGCGGATTTGGTTGTCGTGCTGGGTGGTCCCATTGGAGTTTACGATGCGGAGGACTATCCATTCCTCACCGCCGAACTGGACGCACTCCGCCAAAGGCTGGCGGCCCGCAAACCAACTCTGGGCATCTGCCTCGGCGCTCAATTGATGGCGACGGCTTTAGACGCCCGCCTGTATCCCGGAGATCGCGGCCCAGAGATCGGCTGGTTTCCTCTTTTGCCGGCACACGAAACGCCAGTTCCTGAGTGGTTTGCGCCACTCCTTGCTCCGGATCTGGCTGTTTTTCATTGGCATGGCGATACATTCGATCTGCCGGACGGAGCCTGCCGCCTTGCCAGGACTAACCGATATGAAAACCAGGCGTTTGCCATGGGAGACTGCGCCCTTGGCCTGCAGTTTCACCCAGAAGTGACGGAAATTGGCTTGGAACGGTTGTACGTCGGCCACAGCCAGGAGCTACGCGCTAACCATATTTCGATCAGGCAGTTGCGAGAGGATGTCCACGCCCACGCCCACACTCTCGAGAAGGCTGCAGCGGAGTTTTGGCGGCTTTGGCTGGATCACATCTTGTAGCGGCCCAGGTCCTCGTCGTTCAGCCCCTCGAGCCAGCCCCGCAGTTGCTCGGCCGTGGGCCCCTCGGGAGGGCCGCTGGTATTGAGCTTTGCTGTCTCCATCACCTTCTCGGCGACGTAAATTGGGCAATCGGCGCGGAGTGCGAGGGCAATCGCATCGGAAGGGCGGGCATCAACGGCCACGGGCTCATCTCCCTGCCGCAGCCACAAGACCGCGTAGAAAGTATCATCTCTAAGTTCTGATATAACAACACGTTCTAGGTGAGCATTTAAGTGACAAATCAAGCTGCGCGAGAGGTCGTGGGTCATCGGACGCAAGGCCGTCGTCTTCTCGATCTCCAGTGCAATCGCATTGGCCTCGAAGATACCGACCCAGATGGGCATCACCGCATCGGAGCCAACGTCTTTGAGTACCACGATCGGCATGTTGGTTGCCGGATCCATCATCAGACCGCGAATACGTACTTCAATATCCATCACTTACCTCTCGAACACGTTCTGCAGTCTTAGACGGGATGGCCGACCAGACTGTTGGGAAAGGCACCGGTTATTTTCACGCGAAGATAACTGCCCGGGGCCGGCGCAATGGGTTGCGGCCACTCGCAATTGACCGGCTTATTCTGGCTACTGCGGCCCGTAATCTGCCCGCGGCTGGGGTTCACGCCCTCCACCATTACCTCAACTATCTCTCCGATCTGTCTGGAATAATTGACCCTCTGAATCTCTCTTTGCCGTTCAAGCAACACTTGAAGACGGCCGGTTTTCTCGGTTTCGGAGACGGAGTCGATCATCACCAGAGATGGCGTATTGGGACGGGCCGAGTATTTGAAAGCGAAGACACAGTCGTATTGAACTTCCGCGAGCAGGTCCATGGTCGCGATGAAATCGCCGGCGGTTTCGCCGGGAAAGCCGATAATGATGTCGGTCGAAAGCGAGATCGGCCGTTTGGCGGCTTTAATCCATGAAATACGTTCCAGGTACCACTCCGGTGTGTACTCGCGGGCCATGCTGGCCAGCACCTTCGCCGAACCCGACTGCACTGGAAGGTGCACATGGTCGCAAAGAGTAGGCACCTGGTCGATTACGTCCACGATATCCCGCGTAAAGTCACGAGGATGGCTGGTCATGAAACGCACGCGCCGGATGCCCTCGACCTGGCCCACCCGGGCCAGCAACTCGGCGAAGCTCGACTTCCCTTCCGGGTCGCGGTAGCTGTTCACGTTCTGGCCCAGAAGCTGGATCTCGGTGTAACCCAAGTCGGCGATGCGTCGTGCCTCGCTCAACACCGAGGAGGAGCTCCGGCTACGCTCCTTGCCGCGCGTGTACGGTACCACACAGTAAGAACAGAACTTATCGCACCCCTCGATGATGGTGATATAGGCGCGATAGGGGTTCTGGCGGGCCGTGAACTCAGTCTCGAAGGTCTCTTCGGTCTGGCGGTCGTCCAGGCCCGTAATGCGGCTTTCTCCTGCTTCCAGCCGGGTGAGCATCTCCGGCAATTTGCGATACGAGGCCGATCCCGACACCAGCGAGACATAGGGAGCGCGCTCAAAGATCTTTTCGCCCTCCTGCTGAGCCACGCAGCCCAGGACGGCAAAGCGCTTGCCTAGCTTGTATAGCTTTTTGTAGTCGTTCAGGCGATTGAATACCTTCTGCTCCGCCTTATCTCGTATGGAACACGTGTTATACAGGATAAGTCCAGCATCTGCTTCGGCTTCAACCTGCCTGTAGCCCTGCTGGCGCAGGGTGCCGATCACCTTTTCCGAGTCATGGGCATTCATCTGGCATCCGAAGGTCTCTAAATAAAATGTCTTTTCCGGCGCCATAGACCTCCAAGTATATCGCGATGCGGTTTGCCCATCGCTGTTCTTTGTGCGCAACGGTTATGTGATGCACGGCGTGGTCAATAAGTATGCAAATAAGCTACAAGAGCTTCCATCTGCTGCCTCGTCATCTGGTAAGCGAACGAGGGCATCATTCCCTTGCCCGACAATAGAATCTGTTCGACTTCCGTGTCGGTGGCAGGAGTTCCATCCGGCAACGTTGTGCGTTTGAATAGGCCGCGCAGGTTCGGTGGAACCTTCTTCAAATGCAGGTCGTTCTCTTCGTGGCAGTGCGCGCAGCCCACGTCGTACACGCGTTTGCCCTCTGCCTGCTGCTGCGTAAGCTGCGGCGCAGAATGACATCCGGCCAGAAGGGCCACCATTGCCATCGACAGGATCGTCAATCGTTCAAGTCGTAGGAACACTCTACTCGATAGTCTGAGCGGACCGTGCCGGCCAGGTCAAGAAGGCCAATGCCAGCCGAGTATGCTGAATTCATGCAGCTTCACTCTGACGAGCCTCTCACGCCTTTTGCACATTCAACCCAAAACCGTTGCTTTGGATGCGGACAGGCCAGCGCCACTGGATTGCGCCTGGAGTTTTTGCTTGCAGCCGACGGCACGGTTGTGAGCCTGCCGGTTGTGCCGGAGGCTTTTGAAGGCCATCCAGGCTACTTGCACGGAGGCATCATCGCCACACTTCTCGATGAGGCCATGAGCAAAGCCGTGCGCGCTCTGGGGCGGTCGTCAGTGACAGCGAAGATGGAAGTCGAGTTCCGTCGCCCGGTACCAAGCGGTGTTCGTCTGCGCCTTGAGGGGCGCGTGACGCATCATGAGGGCCGAAAGCACTGGACCGAAGCCGTGATTGCCGATGCGGACGAGAATGTGCTGGCCCACAGCAAGGGCTTGTTCATCGAGTTCCAGCCGAGGGCGAAAAAATAGGGCGGCCAGATTCGACCGCCCATAAGAATATGCACACCGAAGGAAGCTGCTCAATGCACCATGTTGATAGCGTCCTGGGTGACGGTGTCGAAGGTGGTTACTGACTTGGCGTTGGCTTCGAAGGCCCGCTGCGCGACGATCAAATTGGAGAATTCGGTGGAGATGTTGACGTTGGAGCCCTCAAGAGAACTGCCCTCGAGCGCACCGCGCCCGCCCGTTCCCGCGACTCCGACGGTAGCCGTGCCCGAGGCGCTGGTCGTGACGTATTCCGTAGAGCCAAGGTTCACTAATCCCTCTTCGTTGCTGATGGTCGCAATTGCGACCTGTCCCACGTTCTGGGTCTGGCCATTGGAGTATGACACTGCAATCGTTCCGTCAGCGCCGATGCCGAAACTCTGGTAGGTCCCCGTTGCGTACCCATTCTGAAGAGTCGATGAGGTCGAAGAACTGGACGCGGTCTGGCTGATGTTGCCCGTGCCGTTTGCGCCATAGAGATTCCAGGTCAAGTTCATTGGCTGGGCGCCATCGGAAAGCCCGGTGAACGTGATCCCGCTAAGATCCGTGGCGGGGCTGGTTAGATCGCCGTTGGCATTGAAGTTGAGGGGTCCGGCTGCGCTCGCTGAAGGCACCGGATCCTGAACCACGTTGCCGCTGGTGGAAAAGTTGGTTCCGACATTTCCTGTAATCGTCAATTGGCCACCGGCAGTTGCTGCAACGTTGACGCCGACGATGCCCGCCGCGATAATCGCGGCCTGGAGCTGGGCTCCGTAGCTGGCGGCCGGCAGCGGAGGCGCCCCGACACCGAGTGCTTCGCCGGCTACCACAGGCGGCGCGCCAATGGTCGCCGTGCCACCGCCCGCAGTCGGTCCTGTAATCGTCAGGTTTGTGCTGGGGTCGACCGTGGCCACTACGCCGCCGCTGGCGCCAAAGTTAAATGTGGTTGTCGTTATGCCCCCAGCCACGGCCGTAGCCCCCTGCAGAGTATCCGGCAGCGAAATACCGTAGGACCATTGATTCGTACCTGTCTTGGTGTAGGTCACTGTGGCCTCATAGCTTTTGCCCAGCGAATCGAACACTTGCAGCGACCCAGTGGTAGTAGCGCCAATGGCATCGGACGAGTCAAGATTCTGATCCATGCTGAAGGTCGTCGTCGCCGCAGGGTTCATCGTCTGGCCGGTGGGAATCACGATATCGGTCAACGGCGCACCCGGATTGACCACGCCGTTCACAGCCGGGTATCCCATCACTGCGAGGCCGTTGGTCGTCTGCAGAGTCCCATTGGAACTGAGTTGAAAACCTCCGTCTCGTGTGAGCAATTGGCTTCCGTTGTTGTCAAGGACAAAGAATCCCGACCCATCGATGGCGACATCGGACGAAACATCCGTCGAGGAGATCGATCCCGTGGTGAAGTCGGTGGTGTTTGCCGCAACCTTTACGCCGGAACCCACTTGAATTTCGTCTCCCGATCCGGAGGTTCCAATCTGCTGGTACAGAAGGTCGCTGAATAACAATACGTAATCGGTCCAGGGGTCACAAG
>CAVXOO010000170.1:0-13845 GCA_963762945.1 uncultured Acidobacteriaceae bacterium
GGGCAACATGTACGGCGACGCCGGCCACACCCAGCTCTTCGCCGAGGCGCGCTACACCTACCTTCACACTCCACCCATCACGGAACTGAACAGCGAGGTCGGCACCAGGGCGTTCGGGACCACCGGGCTGATTCCAGTCACGCTGGGCGTTCGTTTCTAAAGCCGGTGCGATGCGGCGCAAATCTCGCGGGCCGGGCTTTGCATCTGGGCCAGGCCGGGGACCCCATGCAGCGGGTGGGTTTCCCGGTCGGGCCAGTGTTCGAATCAGCTCTCCAATGGAGTTTTTTGCGGCCTGTTTAGCCCCTGATCTTGGGAATGTCTGTTTTGCCGCAAGCTGCGTACCGCCAGCCGCTTCCCCAGGGGCCTGCAACTCCGAATTACGGCTGTTCCGCCAGGCTTTTTACGACCGGGCATTTTACGAAAAGACGGGTTACGGGGCATTTCCCCCTTGAATCGAGCGCCCAAAAAACGCGACTCTCGTCTCCGTCCCATCGGCGGCGCGGCTGTGCTTTGTCTCTCCATGACGGCTCTCCTTGCGGGATGCAATGCCAGACTCCAGTCGACTGATCCGCAATCCAAACAGCCTCTTCCTGTCTCCTCACCTCCTACGAACCCGCCTCCCACCTCCGGCCAGGGCGGATCCGTTTCCATCTCGCCGCAATACGTGGCCCTGGCGCCGGGGCAGTCCTTCCAATTCGCCGCCGCTGTAACCGGAGGCGGGCAGACCGAGTGGTTCGTCAACGGCGCGGAGGGCGGAACCGCCGCCACAGGAACCCTGAGCGCCGGCGGAGACTATACGGCTCCGGCCTCCGTAGTCCAAAGCGAAAATGTGACGGTCACCGTGGCTCTGGCTGGATCCGAGCAGCAGAATTACGCCACGGCAGTGGTGGCTATTATTTTGCCCGGCCAGGTAACGTGCCCCTCAGACCTGGGCAACCCGCAGGTGGCGCAGTACTCGCTCTACCTGCCCGCCCCAGGAAAGATGCACGTGCAATTCGGAACCACCACTGGCTACGGGCTCGAAACCTGGCAGGTGGCCACGCCGTCGGCGAACGGTGGAGAAATCCAGATTTATGTTGCGGGCATGCTGGGATCGACGCTCTATCACATGCGCGCCCAGGTGACGCTCGACAACGGGGCCACATGGAACGACGTCGATCGCACCTGCATGACGGGCGTGCCGCCGCTGACTTCGCCGGTGAATGTCACCGTAGCCAACGGCGCCACGCCGCAGCCCGGCATCGAGCTGTGGAACACTCTGATTCCTCCCACTGACACTCAGGCCTTCGCCACCGATCTCAGCGGCAATGTGATCTGGACTTACGCCTTTCCGCACTCGTCCACCGACTATCTGCAGGGCATGCAACTGCTCCCCAACGGCAACCTGCTGATGGTCATCTCCTATCTTTCCTCGGTGACCACGCCGCAGAGTTCCAGCATCATCAACGAGATTCGCGAGATCGATCTCGACGGAAACACCGTGAGCAGCCTGACCATGGACACGCTGAACCAGAAGCTGGCTGCGGGAAACTTCCGCGATGCCGAAGGCAATCTGTATCAACTGGGGAGCTTTCACCATGCCGTGCTGCCTCTGCCCAACGGGCACATGGTGGTGCTGGCTACCTATGCAAGGGAATTCAGCAATCTGCAAGGCGAATTGGCCAACACCTACGTGATCGGCGACGCGCTGGTGGATGTGGACCAGAACTTCAATCCCGATTGGGTGTGGAATACCTTCGACCACCTCGACATTAACCGGCGTCCCATGAACTTTCCCGACTGGACCCACTCCAACGGACTGCTTTATTCGAGCGACGACCACAACCTGCTGCTTTCGATGCGGCACCAGAATTGGGTGATCAAAATCAATTTCCTCGACGGCGCGGGCTCCGGCGACGTCATGTGGCATTTGGGCGAAGGCGGCGACTTCAAGCTTGTGGGCGCTAGCGATCCCACCGACTGGTTCTACGCGCAGCACGGAATGAGCTACTTCACTCCCAGCACCACGGGCGTCTTTCGCATCGGGCTGATGGACAACGGCAACGACCGGACCTTCCCATCGGGCCAGGTGCAGTGCAAGCCCGGCGCGCCCACAAATTCGCAATGCTATTCGACGATGCCGCTTCTGGAGCTGAACGAAAGCAGCATGACGGCCACCATGATCAGGCATTACGTTCCGCCACCGAGCTACTTCAGCTTCTTCGGAGGCAACGCCGAACTGCTGGCCAACAACGACATGGAAGTGGATTTTTGCGCGGCGGCAACCGGCGCCATCGTGCAGGAACTCGATCCGGCCGGCTCCCAGGTCCTGTGGCAGGCCATCACCCCGGGCGCGGATCAGTTTCACGTCTATCGCCTGCCCAGCCTTTATCCCGGTGTGCAGTGGTAGAAATGCCGTCAAATATGCCGGCACAACACGGGCCTACCAGGGCAGCTTTTCCGTAGGCGCGCCCACCTCGCCGCGCTCAATGCGCTCCAGAAACATGCGCGCCAGCTTGCGCTCGCCGGGATGGCTTTCGCCGTGCATGGTGCACAGGTCGAGGAACTCATCGACGAGCGCATTGCGCTCGCCCTGTTGTGCGAGAATGCTTTCGAGCGCCACGGCAAGCTCGCGCAGCCGCGCCGCCTCCGGCCAGGCTTTTTCCGGTTCGTCGCAGTCGATGGGCTCGGAAAATAATCCCCGGTGTCCCCGCGCGCACGCGTCCAGCAGGGTAAGCAGTTGTTCGCTGAAGGCGCTTGCGAGCGTCTCAGTCTCGCCGGGTTCCATCTGTTCGCGCGGGTCCATCTCTCGTGCCTTACTTTGCTTTCGTCTTACTTCGCAGGGCCCTTGCCGGCCTGCATGGCGGCTTCAATCTCATCGGCAGTGTGCGGCAAACTCGCATCCAGATCCACGAGCTTGCCATCGGCAGTCACCAGAAAATCGCACTCGATGCGAATGCCGATCTTCTCCTCGGGAATGTAAATTCCCGGCTCGATCGTGAAGATCATCCCCGGCTTGAGCACCACCGGATAATTGGCGGGATCGTGCACGTCGATGCCCATCATGTGGCCCAATCCGTGCAGCCAGTATTTGCCCAGCGTCTGGCCGTGCAGGTCCCTTCCGTGGGTGTTGATGTAGTTGTAGGCTACGGTGTCGAGCGAGTTCGGGTCTCGGCGGTCGCGGTCGTTGAGTGTGGATTTGCCCGCGACAAAGGCGTCGATGGCCGCCTGCTGCGCGCCGCGAACGATCTCGTAAATCTCCCGCTGCCGCGCGGTAAAGTGGCCGTTCACCGGAACCGTGCGCGTAATGTCGGCGGCATACATCGAGTACTCGCAGGCCGCGTCCACCAGCAGCAGATCGCCATCCTGCATGGTGCGCTCGTTCGTCGAGTAGTGCAGAATCGTCGAGTTGGGGCCCGAGCCCACGATGGGCGCATAGCTGGGCCGCTCGCATCCGTTTTCCATCCACACCGCGGTCATAGCGCCGGCAATGGCTCGCTCCGTCATCCCCGGCTTCACCCACCACTGCATCATCACTTGCTGCGCCAGAATCGAGGCCTTCGAGGCCTGTTTGATCAGCGCGATCTCGCCGTCGTCCTTGATCTGGCGCAGAGGCATGATGAGCGAAGTGACGTCGCGCCCCGGCGGCGCGTCTCCCGTTCCCAGCGTGGTTGCGGTAAAGCCCAACAGATCCCTGGCCGCGGCGGAGTCCGGCTGCGTCCATAGATTTTTCAAGAGCCCGCGGTCGGTCGAGATCAGCCGGTCGAGCTCCGCCGGCAGCTCCGTCATCGCTTCCACACGATCGACCCCTGCGGCTTCCGCCACTCCCGGCGTCGCGGCATCCATCTTCGCGCCGGTATAGGCTTCCATGTGCGGGTCGCGCGCCGGCAAAAACAGAATCTCCTTGTAGTCGCGCGGCGCACCGCCCTGCGGCGCATCGCCCACAATCATCAATGCCGCCCCTGGCTCATTCCAACCTGTCAGATAGTAAAAATCAGAATCCTGCCGGTAAGGCATGAAATCGAGGAGCGGCTCCTCGGCTGCAAACAGGATTGCGACACCGCCCTGCAACTTGCCGGCCAGCGCCACGCGCCGTGCGCGATAGACGCTGGAAGGTTGCTTCTCCAGGGCATGGAGCGCGGAGGGGAGTAGGAGAATCAGCCCCGGCCCAAGCGCGAGCCAGGCCAGGGCGATAAGGCCAAACTTTTTCATTCCGCTATTGTCGCGCCTGGCCGGGCAGTGCGCAAAGGAAATCGTCAGGCCACGCTGGCCATCTCCTGCCCGCCCACGCCTTCCTCAACCGGCAGTTTGCGCTCGCGGCCTGCCAAAGTCCGGCAGAAATCCTCGGCCGGCACGGGGCGGCCGAAGAGCCATCCCTGCGCCTGGACCGGCTGCCTGGGAGCTGCGAAGTATTCCGCTTGCTGCTCGGTTTCGACGCCTTCCACAATAACGTGGAGGTGGAGCGCATCCGCCATGGCCAGAATCTGTGGCAAGATGGCCGTCGTCACCGATCCGGTGCCGATGGATCGCGTGAACGAACGGTCGATCTTGATCGCGTCCACCGCAAGATTCTGCAGGTACGAGAGGCTCGAATACCCGGTCCCAAAATCGTCGATGTGAACGCTGTGTCCGCGCTCGCGCAGATCGTGAATGGCTTTCGTCGCCACCTCGTAGCCTACGGTCGAGCCTTCGGTGATTTCGACGATGAGCGCATGCGGCGAGACTCCCGCCTGGGCCAGAGAGATCGCGAGAAAATCCGGGAAGCCCGGATCGGCCAGATCGTCTGAAGCCACATTGATGCTCACCCGGAAATCGGGATGGCTGCGCAACATGGAGCCCAGTTCCCGCAAGACATGGCGCACCACCAGCCGCGTGAGCTCTCCCACAAAGCCTTCCCGTTCGGCGAGCCGGACGAAAACGTCGGGCCCCACCGCATTACCCTCCTCATCGGTCCAGCGCACCAGCGCCTCTGCGCCTTCGATGCGGCCGCTCGCGAGATCGACGATGGGTTGATACACCACCCTGAGCTGGTCCTTGCGAATAGCGCGGCGAAGCTGCTGCTCCGGGCTCTTGTTGCGCCGGTAAATCATCGAGAAGATAAAGCCGATGGACGCGCCGAAGAGTCCGCACAGCGCAATGAACCCGCGGAACCGCATCCGGTTGGCGGCTACCACCTCGGGAATCGAGGTATACGCGGTTTCGCAAATCGAGTAGACCGAGCAACGCGTCGCGTACAGTTTGTCCCGCTCGCGAAACATCCCAGGCGTCGTGAGAATGCGGGGGTCTGTCGGATGCGGCTCGCCGGGTTCGGAGGCGTTGATCGTCTCGGACGGCGTGCCAAGGACGGTTTGGGCAGAGTGCATGGGAGCAGGAAGCGGCACAGGAGAGGCGGGCATAAAGACCACGAAGGATCGTCCGTACTGCACCGTAATGGCGACGAAGTCGGTACCCATATAGGGCGTCAGTTTGGTGTAAACCGCAGCCCCGCCCTTAAGAATAAAGTCCGGCTTCGTCTGCGGCCATGGATGCGTCACGCGCCCCATATCCGCGGAGCACTCGATCTGGCCGTCTCCGTCCATTTGGCCGGCGTCTTTCAGAAAACTCGATTGGAAGATCAAGGCGCGCAGATATTCGATTTCCGCCGCAGAGCAGGAGCTTGAAGGGGCGGCATGAACCCCAACCAACGCGGTGCGGACTTCGTCGCCCCAGTACTCGCTGCTTGCCATCAGTTGGTTGGCCGCGTTGTCGAGCCGCGTTTGATAAACCCATGCCCCAATCCGCAGCGCAAGAATGTATCCGCTGAAGGCCCCAACCACAGCCAGGATCAGCGTGCTGATCAACACGATCGCGTAGCGCTTCTTCAGCGTGGGCATCTTTTATCAACCAAACCGGATTGGAACTGGACGGCTCTTCCCATCTCCTATGCGGCCTGTCACTTTCATCGGAACGAAGGGCAACAATCTTTACGCATTTTTGGAATTTTCTAAGAATTTACGTGACCTTTGCCGCGATTTCCTTAGAGCGCCGACAACCCGCCAGGCCCCGACAGCCTGCCAAATTGACCAGTGTCCTATTTCAGGGCAGTCCCCGGAGCGGGTCGCTAGGTTCGTCCTTCATTTACGGCTGGCAACGCAAATCCTCAGGCTGGGGCAGCAGCGGCTGGCCGATCCAGAAGCGGTTGCTCCACCGCGCGAGCAAGTCTGCGCGCCGGCCGGCAAGCCGCGCATGGGCCTCGCGCCAGGGGCCGGTGAACCGCACCACGCGGGGCAATCTCTTGTAAATCTTTGGCAGGTTCTCTCGGGCGCGTGCGGCGGCCTGCTGTTCTGCTGCGCTAAATTCAAGCAGGAATTCGCGGCGAAATCGCTCCGGCAGCCACTCCACGGTAAGCGCGCGATACCAGAACGGAATCCGCAACCAAGTACCCGTTCCCCGGAGCAGGTTGTGCGCCATGGCGCGCGCGGCATTGCTCACTCCTAGCACGCCGTCATTCGCATCGTGCATCGCCCGGTTGTAGGCGGCGAAGGCATCCCAATCTTCCGGCAGTGCCGCCGCGGGAACTCCGAAAAGCGCGGCCAGGGTTTTGGTTTCGGCATAGTATTGCTCGCGCTCAGCGGGAGTGAGCGTCCCGAGCGCGCATTCGTAAGCCAGGACCGCGCTTTCGACCAGCGTCGCGTAGACCCACCGCAGGGCAGCGATTTCGTTGGCCTCGTAAGCCGATCCGCGCCGCCAGCGGGCGATATCTTCCGGAAGAGCGCCGCGAATCCGCGTGTGCAGCGCGTGCAAATGCCGCGCCGCCGCGAGCGCCTGCTCGAGCGAGCCGAAGATCATCGTAAATACGATGCGGAAGGTCCCGTGGAAACGCGCAATGGGACGGTTCATTACGCGCGAGTGCTCGCCAAGCGCGGCGCTCACCCATGGATGCGCCAACTGCAGCAGCGCCGCCCGGCCCGCGCCCAGAAAAAGCGCCGACTCGCGATTGATGCGCCAACTGAGCGATTCCGGCCCGCAGATGCCGGCGATGGGATTTGCGGCACCGGCAGCAACGGCCGCAAGCAAAGCCTCGCTATCGCCTTGCGAAACAGGCACCGAAGAGTATTGGGCGGAGGGGAGCGTCATGGCAATTTCCAAGCTACTCCCAAACTCAATCTGACCCAAGGATGTGCCAGCCGCGCAAGCGGCCTCCGCCGCACCGCAGGTGCTTGAATTTCCTTGCAATTCGCTGTATCCTGAAGATGCAACGCGTTTGTCCGCCGGTTTTTCCGTGTGCGCACCGGCTGGCGGAGAGATGAGTGGGCTTATCGCCCACTTTTTATTTGCGGCAAATTTTGCCCGTAAAGCCCTGAAAAATCAGGGAATACCGGGAATGTGGCTGCCGCAGGGGCGGCAGGAAACAATGGCGGTTAAGCCAGCGATGGCGGTCAATCTCGGCGAAATCCGGAAGGCGGCGGACAGGGTGGCTGCCTCGCATGGGCTCGAAGTGGTCGACCTCGAGTTCACCGGCACGCCCAAAGACCGAATCCTGCGCGTGACGCTCGAAAAGAACGCGGCAGGACGCACAGAACTGAAAGCACGTCTTGCGGCGCTCCGAGACGAGGCCAAAAGCGAAGAAGGTCCGAAGGATCTGCCGGAGAGTCTTCTAAAGGGCTCAATCGCTGTCGAGCATCTCTCCGGCGTAACGCACGAGGATTGCGCGGAGTTCAGCCGCGATTTTGGAGTTTTGCTCGACGTGGAGGATCTGGTTCCGAGCGACTCGTACACGCTCGAGGCAAGTTCTCCGGGACTGGACCGGAAGCTCTCCCGTGCGGAGGAATTCGAGAGGTTCGCCGGTTGTCTGGTGAAGGTGCAAACCTTTGAAGCTGTCCGCAACAACCGGCACTGGCAGGGAAGATTGGTGATGGGCGAAGGAAGCCCGTCCGAAACGAAAAAGGTAACACTCGATCTTGCGGCCATGAAGCAGAACAGCAAAAGCCGCAAGACAGGATTGGAAACGGTAGAGATCGCCCTCAGCAACATCGAGAAAGCGAATCTGGTACCCGAGATTTAGCTACTAGCTACTAGCCTCTAGCTACTAGCTATTGGGCAGTTGAAGCAGTGAGATTGGTTCCAACAAGAAGAAGCTAGAGGCTAGAAGCTAGTAGCTAGAAGCTAAGAGGACGTATGGCCACCAGCGTTTTGTATCAAAGTATCGAGCTCCTGAGCCAGGAGAAGGGCATCAACCCCGCCATTGTTGTGGGCGCGGTGGAGGAAGCCATTGCTCTGGCCACGCGCAAGTACTACAAGACCCAGGAAAATATGCGCGGGGAACTGAACAAGGAGACCGGCGAGATTACGGCCTATATCTATAAGACGGTGGTCGCCGACGAGGAGCCGATCGAAGACCCGGTCAACCAGATCACGCTGACGGAGGCCAACGAATTGGCGCCCGGCGTCGAGGTGGGCAGCGAGATTCGTATCTATCGCGACACCAGCCCTCTGGGCCGCATTGCCGCGCAACTGGCCAAGCAGATTATTTTTCAAAAGGTCCGCGAAGCCGAGCGCGACACGGTTTTCCAGGAGTACGCGCACCGCGAAAAGGAAGTGCTGAACGCAACCGTGAAGCGCCTCGAGGGCCAGGACGTGATCTTCGACCTGGGCAAGGCCGAGGCGCGTTGCCCCAAGCGCGAGCAGTCGCGTCTGGAGCAGTTCAGCGTGGGCGAGCGCGTGCGTGTGGTCCTACTCAAGGTCGACCGCGCGGCCAAGGGACCGCAGGTTATCGTCTCGCGCGCCGCACCGGAGCTGGTGCAGAATCTTTTTCAATCGGAAGTGCCGGAGATCTACGACAACACAGTCGTCATCCGAGCCACTGCCCGCGAGGCCGGCGAGCGCACCAAAATCGCCGTGCAGTCCCGCGACAAGGACGTGGACCCCGTGGGCGCATGTGTGGGCATGAAGGGCATGCGCGTGCAGTCCATCATCCGCGAGCTGCGTGGCGAAAAGATCGACATTATCGAGTATTCCGACGAGATCACAACCTTCGCCGAGAAGGCGCTGCAGCCCGCCAAGGTCAGCCGCGTTTCTATCACCGACCTGACGGAAAAGCAGCTCGAAGTGATTGTGGACGACACGCAGTTGTCGCTGGCCATCGGCAAAAAAGGCCAGAACGTTCGTCTCGCCGCCAAGCTTCTCGGCTGGAAGATCGACATCAAGAGCGAAGAGGAGAAGCGCCAGGAGGTCGAGCAGCAGATGCAGGCCCTGGCCGGCGCGCCCACCACGCCGATCGAACAGGTCACCGAGCTGGGCGATGGCATCATCCAGAAGCTGGTCACCGCGGGCATCACCACCGTCGAGGCGCTGGCCGACATGACGCCCGAGCAGCTTGAAGAAATTCCCGGCATCGGCGAAAAGACTCTCGAAAAAATCTCCATTGCCGTGCGCCACTACTTCGGTCAGTTTGAAGAGGCCGAGGCAGCCGCGGCGGCGGCAGCAGAAGCCGCGGCGCAGGCCGAAGGCGCCGAAGCAGCAGCCGAATCCGCGGAAGTAGCCGACGGCGCTTCCCTGGAAGCGGCCGCACAGAAATCCGGCGAAGCGGAAATTCAAAATGCCCCGGCAGTTGAAGGCGACGCGGAAGCGGAAGCCGAAAACGCCGCCGAGGTAGTTGAAGAATTGGAAGGCGTAGAGGCGGCCAGGGAGCAGGAAGAAGATCCCACGGGCATTGAGGCCGACGCTGACGATGAACCCGACGGCCTTACCGCGGCGGAAATAGCCATCGATGACGTTCCCGCGCCTGAGGGTGAAGGCACGCTGGAGATCGAAACCAACGAAGACGAAGACGAGCAGCCGGCCAAAGAAGATGGCGCGTAAGATGCGTGCCCTTTTCCCAGGCCAGAAGTACGATAACGGAACGACGAAGAGCAGCCAGTGCCATGAGGTAGCTATGAGCGACTAACGGCCTGTGGCGGCACAGAATTGAAAAGAGGCGGATGAGCAAGGTTCGTATAAACGATCTCGCGAAAGAGCTGGAAGTCAAGTCTCGCGCGATTCTCGACATTCTTTCTGAACTCGGTGTGCCTCCGGGCAAAACGCACTCCAGCTCGCTCGAAGGCGACGAGGCGGAAAAGGTTCGCGCGCATTTTTCCGCGGACTCACGGTCGGCATCGAATGCCGGTCCTTCCCGCCATGGCGCCCCCGGCATCGTTCCCAAGATCGATCTGTCGCACATCTCCAAGCCCGGCGATGTGATGAAGGCTATCCTGGCCAAGAAACAGGAAGAGGAGCAAGAGGCTCGTCACGTCCGCGTGCCGGCCAGGCCCGAGCCGCCGGCCAAGCCCGCCGCTCCTCCCGCGCCCGCCCCGCCGCCGGTCGCAGCCGCGGCCCCCGTGCGTCCGGAACCGCGCAAGATCGTTCCGCAGCCGCGCCAGGCGCCGCCGATCATTGCTCCTCCGCCCGCTCCTCCGGCTATTGCCAGCCGCCCGCCAGCAGGCGCAGTTGTCGCCAAACCGCCGGCAGGCGCCGCGGTTGCCGCTCCGCGTCCGGTGGTTGTGGTCGCGCCGCCGGCAGGCGTCGTCAAGCCAGCGGTGCCCGTGGCGCACGAAGAGAAGCCTGCCGCCAAGATTCATGCCGCTCACGAAGCTGCGCCAGCCGCTGCTGAACCCATCGTTCCCGCACCCGCCGTTTCTGAAGTTTCCGCGCCTGCGCCTGTGACCGAAGCCTCCGTTCCCGCCATCGCCGCCGAGTCCACGCCAGCGCCCGCGCACCACACCGCCGGCCGTGTGCAACCCGTACCCCCTCCGCGCCGCATGGTGATGCCCCAAACCGGGCCCCGGCCGGTGTACAAGTCGTCCTATGTTGCTCCCGTAGCTCCTCCGCCGGGAGCTGCCGGCGGAATCCAGCGCGGCAAACCCATCTTCGATCGCAGGCCTGCAGGCCCGGGCGTACCAGGACAACGCGGCCCCGGAATTCCGGGTTCCTTCCCAGGAGGCCCGCGCCCCAAGCACCCAACTCGCGTTCCCTCAGGCGGATTCACGCCCGGCGGACCGGCAGGTCCCGGCGCACGGCCAGGTTTTGGTGCGCGTCCCGGCTTTGGCGCACGCCCCGGATTCGGTGCACGTCCCGGCCCCGGTGGCGCTACGGCGCCGCCGGAAACGCAGCGCCCGCAACGCGCCGCTTCGCGCGGCCGTGGCCGTGGCCCGCAGCAATATCCCAAGACCAAAGAAGGCCCGATGAAGGGCTTTGTGCCGCCGCCTCGCTATGGCGGCATGCACTACAGCAACGAGCCGGTGCCCATCACCCGCGAGATCACCGTTACCGAGGGCATCAGCGTAAAGGACCTCGCCGAAAAACTCGATGTCCGCGCCAAGGATCTCATCGCCACTCTGCTGATGGGCGGCGTCTTCGTCACCGTCAACCAGTCGCTCGACGCGGAGATGATCAAGGACGTGGCCGCCAAGTTCGGCGCGGCCGCAAACGTCATCACCTACGAAGAGGAACTCGAGAACCAGGCCATTGAAGAGGTGCTCGACACCGAAAAGACCGACATGGTCGAAGTGCCGCGCGCGCCCGTCGTCACCGTCATGGGCCACGTCGATCACGGCAAGACCTCGCTGCTCGACGCTATCCGCGAAACCAACGTGGCTGGCGGCGAAGCCGGCGGCATCACTCAGCACATCGGCGCATACAAGGTGAAGTTCACCAAGGAAGGCTCGCCCGCTTCGGGCCGCGAGATCGTCTTCCTCGATACGCCGGGTCACGAAGCCTTCACCCGCATGCGCGCCCGCGGCGCTAAAGTCACTGACATCGTGGTCATCGTGGTGGCTGCCGACGACGGCGTGATGCCGCAAACCCTCGAAGCCATCGATCACGCCAGGGCCGCCGAAGTTCCCATCATCGTTGCAGTCAATAAAATCGACAAGCCCGAAGCCAATCCCGATCGCGTCAAGAAACAGCTCGCCGATCGCGGACTGATCCCAGAAGAGTGGGCTGGCGCGGGTCAGGAAGGCACCGTATTCGTCGAGGTCTCCGCCAAAAAACGCATCAAACTCGACCTGCTGCTGGAAATGATCTGCCTGGTCAGCGACATCAAGGCGCCCAAGGCCACGCCCGGACGCAAGGCCGTCGGCTCTGTGCTTGAAGCCAAGCTCGACCGCGGTCGCGGCGCTGTGGCCACTGTCCTGGTGCAGGATGGAACCCTGCGCCTCAACGAGAGCTACATCGTCGGCAACACCTACGGCAAAGTCCGCGCCATGTTCGACGACCGCGGCCGCGCGCTTGAAGAGGCCGGCCCGTCCACGCCGGTCGAAGTGCTCGGTCTCGAATCCATGCCCGACTCCGGCGACACCTTCCTTGCTGTCGCCGATCGCGACAAGGCCAAGGGCATCGCGCAATATCGCAAGATGAAGGAGCGCGAGGCGCAACTGGCCAAGAGTTCGCGCATGTCGCTCGAAAATCTGTCGGAGCAGATCAAGCAATCCGGCATGAAGGACCTTCCGCTGATCATCAAGGGCGACGTCACGGGATCGGTCGAAGTGTTGGCCGATTCGCTCATGCGCATGTCCACGGAGAAAGTGCGCGTCAAGGTCATCCACTCGGGCGTCGGCTCTATTACCGAGAGCGACGTGCTGCTGGCCACGGCCTCGAACACCATCATCATCGGCTTCAACGTGCGCCCCGAGCGCAAGGCCGCCGAGCTGGCGCAGCAGGAAAATGTCGAGATCCGTCTGCACTCCATCATCTACGAATTGCAGGATGAGATTCGCCTCGCCATGATGGGCCTGCTCGAACCGGCCTTCAAGGAAAACTACCTGGGCCGCGCCGAGGTGCTCAACATCTTCCGCATTCCCAAGGTCGGCACCATCGCCGGTTGTTCGGTCCGCGACGGCGTCATCCGCCGCGATTCGGAAATCCGCGTGATGCGCGACGGCGCGCAGATCTTCAAGGGCAAGATCGGCTCCCTCAAGCGCTTCAAGGACGATGCCCGCGAAGTCACCAACGGCATGGAGTGCGGCATCGGCATCGCCAACTTCAGCGACCTGAAAGAAGGCGACCTGATCGAAGCCTTCTCGACAGAAAAACTAGCCGCCGACCTGGGCCAGCTGACTTCGGCCAGAGCGTAACCCTCAACCAACTAAACGGCCCGCAACTCACCCGAGTCGCGGGCCGTTTTCTGTCACCAAAAAAGCAACCTGTCATCCTGAGCGCAGCGAAGGATCTGCGGTTGTTCCTATCTTGGTCTGTTGCTTGTTAAGCCGAATCCCGCCCCATTTCCGATTCGCTAAATCCCAAAGCCTCTCACAACTCTCAACCGGCGGAAATGTCTCCGGGTTCGCCGGGTGCCCCGCATCTCGTCCGCCGAGGCGGAAGATGTGGGATCGCGCCTGTGCCGGAAAATCTCCCCTTGACATTCGACAGGAAACCGGGTCATTGTTCTTGTAGGACGTCGAGGGAAAGACATGCCGCAGCCCACTGATCTGTTGCAAGGAACTCTTGACCTGCTCATCCTGAGAACATTGGCGCTCGAACCCATGCATGGCTGGGGAATCGCCCAGCGCATCCAACAGGCTTCCGAGAACGTGTTTCAGATCGGCCAGGGTTCTCTCTATCCCGCCCTTCACCGGCTGGAGTACAAGGGGTGGATTCAGGCTGACTGGAAGGCATCGGAGAACAACCGGAAGGCGAAGTACTACGCCCTGACGCGCGCGGGCAAGAAGGAGCTGGGAGCAGAGATTGAGAGCTGGGATCGGCTGGCAGGCGCAGTTGCGCTGGTGCTTGAGCAAGGTTAGGTGACAAATGCTCAATGAGCTTCTAACACGCCTGCGTTTCCTTATCGCCGGCCGGAGCCACGGTGAAGTGGACGAGGAACTCAGATTTCACCTAGCATAGAGCGAGAGGACA
>CAVXOO010000171.1:0-9993 GCA_963762945.1 uncultured Acidobacteriaceae bacterium
GATGTATTGCTCCTCCTACTCGGCTGAATATGGCAGAAGTCCAGGAGGCCAGTTTTCGTTCAGTACGCGCAGCGGTACGGATACGCTCCATGGCAGCCTGTATGATTTCGTCCGTAACGATGCGTTCGATGCAACCAACTGGTTTAACGATTTTTACGGCTATCCAAAAGGTCGAGAGAGACAGAATGACTTTGGCGGAACTTTCGGCGGTCCTGTGGTCTTACCGAAACTCTACGACGGCAGGAACAGGAGCTTCTTTTTTCTCTCTTATGAGGGGCTGCGCCTGACGAGCCCCCAGGCCGCGATCGAGGTCAAGGTTCCCGACAATACGCTTCGCACACAGGCACCCGCAGCGCTCCAGTCATTATTGAACGCCTTTCCCGTGGAGGACGGAGGCAGCGACGGGAACAATGACGGATTTGGGTACTATATTGAATCCGTTTCCTTTCCCTCTCGTCTCAACAGCACCAGCATCCGCCTCGATCGCTCAATAGGAAGCCGCCTCACGCTTTTCGGGCGATATGCCGATACTCCGACAAACTCATCGTCCTATACGGGCGCGGACGAGCAACTGTTGGAGAATCGTGCCCAAAGCGCGACTTTCGGAGCGACCTTTGCGCTCTCGGCGCATCAGTCCGATGAGTTCCGATTCAACTTCACGCGGAACACAGGCCGTCAAGCCACCATCTCCACAAATCTCGGAGGCGCCACGCCCTTCGACGTAGCAACCTTGCCGGGGCCCTGCGGTACTGCGTTTCCTCAGAACAACAGCGATTTCTACGCGGCATTTGACTTTGCGGCTTACACCAACATCTCTCTCGATAGCTTCCCGCTAACCCAGAACCAATGGAATTTGACGGATACTCATGGCTGGGTAATCGGCAAGCATAACATCAAGGTTGGGGTCGAACTGGAGGTCACTGCGTACAACCCTGTATACGATCACTCCGGAAGAGGAAGTCGCCTTCGATACCGAATCTCATGTGATCGAGAATGCCCCTGATTTCGGGTACGTGTCAACCTCGGGTCTGACCAATGACAATGAGCCCGCTTACGATTACTTCTCAGCCTTTGTTCAGGACGAATGGAAGGCAGCACCCCGTCTTTCTCTCTCTGCTGGATTGCGTTGGGACGTCAACCCTGCCCCTGGAAACGCAAACGGCCCAGTCCCATACACGGTGACAGAAGTCGAGGATCTTGCAACTACGCAACTTGCTCCCGAAGGGACCCCGTTGTGGGATACGGACTGGAAAGGTTTTGCACCGCGAGTTGGCGCAGCTCTTCAGACCCACCCGGGGTCCAACCGAAACACCGTCGTGCGCGCCGGTTTTGGTGTCTTTTATGATACCGGAGACAGTCAGGGCAGTGCGGGATACACAGGAATCGGATTTTCCAGTTCCGCGACTATTCCTGGGGCGAGCTTTCCACTGTCTTCGTCTCAATTGACACTGCCCGCTCCGAGCGTCGCTCCGCCCTACAGCGGCTACATCTACGGTTTCGATCCGGATCTCAGGCTTCCATACTCATTCCAATACAACCTGGCGCTTGAGCAGTCGTTGGGGAGAAGAGACACTTTCACACTCGGGTATGTTGGATCGGGGGCGCGTAAGCTCCTAACCACCTTTCAAACAGTTCCTGCCGATCTTGGAAACACGAACTTTTCGCATACCGCGACTCTCAATGTAATCCAGGGACGGGCGTTTTCCAGCTATAACTCACTTCAGGTCAAATATCAGAGGGACATCCACCAAGGTCTGCAGGCCCTGATTTCCTATACTTACTCCCATTCGATCGACGACGCATCGAGTAACTTTGATATCTACGCGCTGCTCCGAGCAAGTTCCGACTTCGATATACGGCACAATCTTCAGGCGGCAGTCACTTATCAGACGCAGCACGTTTCATCGTCCCATGCAATTGCCAGCGTTCTCGACAACTGGGGATTCGATTTCCGCCTTCAGGCAAGATACCGCTCTTCCGGTCGATGTGAGTGGCAACCTGAAACTCAACCCCGGCACAGGCACCTATCTGCAGTTTCAGCCCAATTTGGTCGCCGGCCAGCCTCTTTACCTTTACGGACAGAAGTATCCAGGCGGCAGGGTCATTAACTATGACGCCTTTACGCTTCCATCAGCCGGGGTTGAGGGCGATCTACCAAGAAATTACGCAAGGGGCTTCGACTTGGTCCAGCTCGATAACGCCATCCGACGCGATTTCCCAATCCATGATCTGTTCCATCTTCAGATGCGCGCCGAGGCCTTTAACATCTTCAACCATCCGATGTTCGGTCCCATTTATCCACTCCTCGCGGATGGACCTGCATACTTCGGGCGGGCCTACAGTACCGCGAACACGGTTGGGAATCTCAACTCACTCTACGAGTCGGGGGGACCGCGGTCACTGCAAGTCTCTCTGAAGGTTGTGTTCTAGGCGGGGTTTTTTGCCCAGATGCCGCCAAGGGCTGACATCGAACATCCGGCGGAAGCCGGAGGCATCGAGTGCTGTTATGAAGTTCGCTTGGCGAAGAGTCGTCTCCGCATCGGTTCTGATACTGCCGCTCTGGCTTAGGCCGGAAACCGCCGAGCATATGAGGCGATTCGGTGTAAGGGACGATATCGCACTGGCCCGATTTGACGATGTGAAGATGTCCCCGCAAAATACTCTTCTCCTCGTTCATACGGAGCATGCCTCCCTCGAAGATGGCATGATGCACGACAAGTTCCGCCTCTACCGTCTCGACTCCGTGCGCCGAGCGGCGAACAGTAGGGATTTCAGTCCGCGCGTCGATCCGGTCTGGAGCTTCGAATGGCGGTCAATGGACCCGGGAGGGAATGCCGATCGTATCTCCCATGTTCAATGGTTGGCGGACGGAAAGGCGTTCGCGTTCCTATTCCAGATGAAACCTTACCGGCACCGTCTCTACCTGGCCGAAGTCGGTTCAAGAAGAGTAGTGCCCCTAAGCCGGGAGACGGATGATGTGCTTGGATTCGACATCCGCGATGCTTCGCACTATGTCTTTACCATTGCCAGTCACCGCGCCGAGCAGCAAATCAGAAGCACTCAGAATGCCACTTATCGCGTGGGAACTGGCCGGTCACTTGAAGAATTGGCTTTTCCGCAGGACTTTTCTCACTTTATTCAACGGGGGGAGCTGTGGGCGGTAACCGGGGGCAAACCGAAGATAGTGACCGACAGCACCGGGAAGCCCATCGCTCTGTTCAGCGAAGGGAACGGATCACTTAGTCTCTCGCCGGATGGCACAGAAGTCGCTACTCTGCAAGCCGTTCCAGATGTTCCGGAAGGCTGGGTTAGGCGATACCCGCCGCCCTATCCAGACAGTCCGTATGGCCTGAAAGCGCATCGTCAGGACCTATCTGCGCCGTATGATGGCTGGACCTATGTGAGCGAATGGGTGAGCATCCGATTGTCGGACGGCAAAGTCAAGTCTTTGACCGATGCGCCGGAAGCGCATTCGTCCGGTTGGTGGGAGGTCTACACCTCGAAGGCGATCTGGTCGGAGGATGGTGCAACAGTCGTCTTGCCGGGAACCTTCAGTCGAGAAGAGTCGGGCAAACAAGACCGGCCATGCACCGTTGCCGTACACCTCAAATCGGATACGTCCGAATGTATCAGGCCCCTCAAGCGGCAACTGGCCAATGGATTCGAGGAGGGCTGGCAATCGATCGATGATATTGAGTTTGTTCCCGGAAGAAATGATCAGATCCTGCTAAAGCATGACAATGGAGGTACTCCTGACATAGCCTCTACTATAGTCTATGGCCGATCTGGTGCCGGCGATTGGCGAGTCATCGGAAACCGAGGAGGAGCTGGGACCGACGACGACATCACGATCAAAGTGGAACAGAACTACAAGTGTCCCCCCCTACTCGTCGCGACCGATACGGTCACTGGTAGGTCCCTTGAAATCCTCGATCCGAACCCTCAATTGAAAACCTTAGCCCTCGGCGCCGCGGAACCGTACCACTGGCGTGACCCGGCCGGACGAGACTGGCAGGGTATTCTCTACAAACCCGTTACTTATGTCCCCGGGACAAGATATCCCCTAGTGATCCAGAACCATGGTTTCAGCTTTGATCGCTTCGTCCCAAGCGGAGGATTCCCCAGCGCATTTGTGGCCGAAGAACTGGCATCCGCAGGCATCATGGTTCTGCAGGTGCGAGACTGTGCCGGAAGAAGCTCACCGCTCGAGGGCCGCTGCAATGTCGAGGGATATGAAAGTGCAGTTGATCAATTGTCTCGCGAGGGTCTGGTCGATTCTTCCCGCGTCGGCATCATTGGATTCAGCAGGACTGTCTATTACGTGCTCGAGTCGCTCGCGACAAGCCGCCTGCAATTCAAAGCTGCCTCTATCACAGACGGCATCACGCTGGGATACCTGGATTACCTGCAATGCGTTGGGCTTCCGGCAACATTTAATGACGAGAAAGTCGCGATGATCGGAGCGCAACCATTCGGCGCTGGTCTGGCGGAATGGATTCAGGAGAGTCCGGATTTTCATCTTGACAAGGCCACGACGCCTTTACGAGTTGTTGCAACCCGTGGAACCGGGATTGTCGAGATGTGGGAGCCGTACGCGCTACTCGAAGCAATGCACAAGCCTGTAGACCTGATCGTACTCAATACCCGCGAGCACGTTCTTGCCGACCCGGCCATGCGTCTGATTGCGCAAACTGGGAACGTAGACTGGTTCCGCTTCTGGTTACAGGACTACGAGGATCCCGATCCTGCGAAAGGGCAACAATATGTGAGATGGCGCCTGCTTCGGGACGCCAACAATATGAACTGAATTCTGGAGGCGCCAGGGTCGCGAGACCCTGGCGCCTCCGTGGTTTGCGGTCTATTCATCGAGGTCATAGGCACTGCCGGTTGACCTGACCAGCTGCAGGCTATCTGCGTCGATCGCGTTGGGTTGAGCCTTGTTGCAGTTTCCCTGAATTGCGCAGGATGCGGCGCCAAGACTCGCAATCGATGGTTTCACATATCGCATAGCATTTTCCTCCTTTCCTTTTGATTTGCTTCCCTCGCCTGATGGCAAAGCTTAAGAGAGCGGCGCGGTTTGATCGAGAGCAGCAAGCCCGTCGCCGACTCGCGGTTCGAAGGCAAGTATGCCGAGCCGGACCTGGTCGCGCATCCAGAGTTCAATTCCAATTGCCGAGCTCAGAGCTATCGCTTCGCTGGATGCGCCGTGCTCGACTGCCTTGAGGCGCGTTCGAAGGTGCCCGACATCGACCACTACTCCGTCCGTGAGCCACGGATCCTTAAACACAGCTTCAAGACCCTCCGGATCGCTCATAAGGACCGCTGCCGGGTTGCGAACCCCGAACCACTTGGTCTTGCGGAATAGAACCTCCTCGGGGACGAGGCCACATAATGCGCGGCGCATGAGATGGCGCCTGCGGCTCGGGCGTAGGATCTGCGTTCGCGGAATGGAGGCGAGATACACAAACAGCTGGCGATCGAGATACGGATAACGCTTCTCCGCGCAGCCGATCAGAGGAGGGTCTGTGCACGTGAGCTGCTGCGCGAGGACAAATCGGACCGACTCCATAAGAAGCGATACCGGAGGAAAACTTCGCCAGTCGGAAAAGCCGCGCACTGCTGACCGATGCTTCGGAGGCTTGAGAAGTACCCAGGGCAGCAACTTTCCCGAATTGGCGAGAAGCGACTCGGGGCGATAGGAAGCGAAGATCAGCGCGAGCGCGTCCGCAAGGAGGCTGTAAAAAGTCTTGTCTCGCGTCAGGCCCCACTGGAATGCCGCCCGACAAAATGGAAACAATCTTCCCCTAAGAAGATGATCGGCCAGCTCCGGCGCCTCGTACTGGACGCCGCCAAGCACCTCGTCTCCTCCGACACCGGATAAGATCACCCGCGCTCCGGTGGCGGACAGAATCTCCTCCAGGACAGATGCCAAGCGAAGCGATTTTGCCGTGTATCCTGGCGTAGCAGAAAAACATTCCTCGGGCAGAGATTTGAGCGCGTCACCGGCGAATCGGTGATTGAACTCCGAGAGCGAGATATGATGTCCGCTACGCCCCCTTTTCTTTTCGACAAGCTCAAAATAGGATCTCTCGTCGCCGCTCGGTTCCTCCGAGTCGAAATATGAGAGTGTCTCGATGTCTGGTCCGGAGTGCTGGCGTCTGATTTCGTCCGCCGCGCACACGATCGAACTCGAGTCGATTCCACCACTCAGCTCGGCCAGAATAGGCCGGTCCGCTCGCAGGCGCCGGTGAATCGACTCTCGGAGGATTTCACGAAAGTGTTCCTCATATTCTGCATCGGTCGCATATCGAATTCTCGTTTGTGGATCGAGGGCCCAGTATCGCTTGGAGTCTCTGTCTGCCGCCGAGCTGAAAGGTGAGAAAACTGGCCGGGACGACGGAGCGGATTTCGACGCATGCGGTCAACTCGAGGGGAGGACGGGGATAAATGCAACCCGCAAGATAGTCAAGGTCCAGATGAAGCTTTCTGGATGAGGTCAGAACCAGCGGCTCTATGGCAGTGCACCAAGCGACATTGTCTCTTTCGAGCCTGTAAAACAACCTGCGCACACCCATCGAATCGCGGGCGAGAATCAGCCGCTGTCTCGCCTGATCCCAAAGAGCGAGAGCCCAGTCCCCGATCAATTCTTTAAAGCAGCCGGTTCCCCATTCGAGGTAGGCTGCCAGGACCAGATCAGCGTCTGTCGGGTTTTCGTCAAACCCCGCGCGCAGTTCTGAGCGAACCTCATGCCGATTGTCGAGCCGGCCATCCCAGGTCAGTACGCAGTCACGCCGCACGAGCGGCTGGTTTTCAAGACGGGATTCCGGTGTTGTATGAAACGCGCGATAGGCCATGCCAACTGAGCCGCCCACGTGGTCCCGACCTCCGTCCGGGCCGAGGCGATCGACCCCTCTGGAAAGCTCCGCGAGCTCATTCCCTTGGACGCGGTCTCTCGGATCGAATTTGAAGATGCCGGCCAGCGCGCTCATCAGCACACCTCTAACACGAAGAACTTCTCACGCAATGCAAGCCGGTCGTTGATGATGTGCCCGTCCACTTCCACCCAGGCGTGAGCCTTGAAGGGCAGTTTCTGCGCTCCGATCACCAGGTGAGCTGGTACTCCGTTTGCACGAAGCATCTTTACGAGGACTGCGGAGCGCTGCAGGCACAGTGCCTTCTTGGGATAGAAGCAACAGGCGACACCGAGGGCGCGAGCGGCGGCATCTTTTGCGTTCGCGTTGGCCGCCACCCGCCGCAAGGGGAAGCCTTTGACGCGCCGGTAGAGAGAGGCAAAGTCGTGGCGCAATAGGAAGAGGTCATGGGCAATGAGGCCGATATACGCCTGGAGAATGAACGCGATCCTGGTCATGGCAGTTGCGCCTCCGAGGGGCGGAGATCGAGTTCCGCGATTAGGAACGTGAGGCGATCCGCAAGCGCTCGAATACGCTCCGTAAGTGGCTGAACAGGCTTGTGCCCGCGCGTATCCGTGTAGTCCAGCAGGATCGGGTGGCATTGTGTTGCTGTTGATTTCAATCGTGCGATCATCTTGCGAGCATGGAGTGAATCGCAGCGTTTGTCGCGGTCCCCCGAAATGATGAGGACTGCTGGGTATCGCGCTCCTGGGTGGGTGCTGTGATAAGGCGAAAGCCGGTAAAGAGCGGCAAATTCATCTGGCTCATCGGGAGAACCGAGTTCGGCGACAAATCCGCGAGCCACTCCGAATAGGTGGAAGCGTGTAAGATCGGCGAGCGGTCCGAGAGCCATTGCCGCGCGAAACAAATCCGGTCGCTGAGTCATTGCGCAGAGCACGAGCAGGGCGCCAGCGCTCTGTCCGGCCAATCCCATTTGTTCCGGCGTCGTGTACCCGTTTTCGATCAGCCACTCGGAAGCGGCGATCAGATCGTCCACCGAGGTTTGCTTACGCTGCTTCTGAGCTGCGAGATGCCACTCTAATCCACCCTCCCCTCCGCCGCGCACGTGCGCCGTAGCGCAAGTGAAGCCAGCTTCGGCCAGAATCGTCAACAGCACACTGAATTTTGGGGTCGTGCAGACTCCCCCTCCGCCGTATGCACTGAGAAGAACCGGGCGGGCCCCGTCGGCGCCTCGTGGATGGATCAGCGTCATGGGTATCTCTGTGCCGTCCTTGGAGTGATAAGTGCGGTCTTCGACTCTAAACGCATCCTGCCTGACCAGGCTCAGCTGTCGCCACCACAAACGGTGTTCACCTGTGATGACATCGACAGCATAGATGGCGGAAGGCTCGGTAATGTCGCTGTGCGAATAGAAGAGTTGCCGGGTGTCCGCATCGACCAATCCAAGGGTGAATGTTCCGGGCGCCGGGTAGACGATGGTTCGGATGAGCTTGCCTGATTCTGAATAGATACGGGTAAGCTTACGGCTGCCTGCGGTGTAGTGAATCACCCTGCATTCTCCACACCGTTCCCAGGAGTGAAGATGTTCGGCCGCCTCCGGGATGAGGTCGCTCCATGATTGGGGCTCTGGATGCTCTAACGCGACGCGAACGATCCGCCCGAAAGGAGCTGCGTGTGTTGTGTGGGCTTCAATGTTACTGGCCCAGAAGCGTGGCCCAAGACTTGCGCCACGAAGATGCATGACCTCGTGCGGAGGAGCGCTGAGAGGAAGCTCGTGAATCAGGAAGCGCGTCTGAGGAACTGATTCGAGGGAAACGATGAGGTAGCCGAGTGCCGAAGCGTCTTCCGCACCTTGTACGATGAGACGCATTGCGGGGCCTTCGCCGGCGTGAAAGATCTCAGTATCGTTCCGCTGATCGCTGCCGAACTCATGGCGGCGGACCGCACGGCGATGCTGATACAAACCTGCGGCTTCCTCGTGAACGTAGTAGAAGCCTGTTTGGCTGCAATCGACTACCAGGCCGCGGTAAAAGCCGCGCGGAAGGCGATCCTGCAGTAATCGCCGTTCCGTAAGATCGTATATGCCGATTTCCTGGACATCCTCGCCACCGGTTCGTACTCCGAATGCCAGATATCGGCCATCTGGCGAGACCTGTAAGATCGCGAGGGACGAATAGCAGTCCCTGCCCAGCATCGCGACGGAGATGAGCAGCCTCTCCGCATTCGATTTGTCCTGGGAATAGATTGCTTTCTGCTCTTGCTCGGCTTCTCGTTTCAGATAGAGAAGGCCGCCACGATGGTCCGGCACTGGAAGGTCGACGCTGGCTACGGTGAGCAGCTCCGTCACGCGGTGCTCGATTCGGGATCTCAGTTTCTTATGGCGATCGAGATATTCTCGATACGTCTGCTGCTCCGCCTGGATGAATGCGCGCGTCGCGGGCGACTCCTGGTCTTCAAGCCAGCGAAAGCGGTCTTCCACTTCGATGCCGTGCAGCACTTCGCGCGCAGGTTCTGCGATGGGCGAATGGGAAATCAATCGAGAGTTCATGCGATGCGCTCCGGCACTTGGTCAAGTTCTCTCTTGGTTCGCCGGAGCATGGACCGAATAAGCGGCCATGCCTCGGTGGGGTCCTGGCGATTGCGGCTTGAGTCCCAGGCGCTGACCGCGTAGGCGAATGCGGCGATCGCTGGTGCAAGGGCGGTGACCTTTTCCAAGTCACCGGGCTGCGCATGAGCCTTCCAGCGACTGGAATAGTGAGAGCGAAGCGCGGTCTGCTTTTCGGCGAACTTCGGGTTGGACCGAGCGAGATCGGCCAAAAGGTGCTCTGCGCTCAGGAAGGGATGGCCAATGCAGGTCTCGGCCCAATCCAGAAAGACCGGTCCCTCGCAGGTTGCCATGAGGTTTCCGTGCCCAATATCGCCGTGCAACAAGGTCTCTGGTACGCCCGCACTCGTAAACTCATCGAGGGCTGACTCCATATCCTTTTGCAATTGATAGAGCTCGCTGCCGGCGAGGGGCTTGGATTTTGCCGAGGTTTGCGCCTGCATGGCGCGCCAGGCCTCACGAAAGAGCGGGTTCAACAGAGATGCGGTCCGGGCGCACGTCCAGTCTTTCGCTCCC
>CAVXOO010000172.1:0-33789 GCA_963762945.1 uncultured Acidobacteriaceae bacterium
ACTACGAGTCGTCTTTGCTACCACCTTCGATGAGCTTCGGGGCGGCGGGAAAACTCAATCCATTTTGTGATCATGGCCTGGCCCTCGACATCCTGAGGATGTGCCTTGCCTGCAAGAACAATCTGGACAGGATGCTCCAGATTATTGAGGATGAAGTAGGCGCGCGGGGTCGTGCAGGAGGAGGGTTGGGCGCTTGTACTTGCAAACCGGCGAGCAAATCCGAGAGTCAAAACATTGTTGTCGAGTGCTTGTGCTGCCTGGGCAAGATCTTCTGACGATGCTCCTCGACTTGCCAGCTGACTGACGAAAAGCTCACGAACGTAGTCGACGAGGATCTTGCAAGTATCGGCGCGGAGTTGCCACAGGTCGGAGTCCTTGATGGCGGTAACTGGATTCATCATCTGCCAGCGTTCCGCGCCAACGGTCTTTGCCGCACGCCGATTCCCAAAGACGATCTGCTTTGGCGGAGTCCCATGTGGGCGTGTGCACTCCGTTCGTCACATGGGTCACAGGCACTTCTTCTTCCGGCCACCTCGGATAAAGGACCTGAAAGATTCGCCGGCTGACTTGACCATGCAATTTACTGACGCCGTTGACGGCGCCACAGCCGCGCGTCGCCAAGTAGGCCATATTGAATGGTTCGGACGCGTCCCGGCGATCTCGCCGGCCCAAGGCCAGAAGGTCATCGAAAGGAATCGACAGATGATCCTCAGCGTACTTTCTTAGGTAAAGTTCGAGCAGGCTCGGGGCAAAGCGGTCAAAGCCAGCCTCCACAGGTGTTGGTGGGTAAAGAGGTTGCCGGCGCGAGTCACACTCAGCGCAACGTTGAACGGCCGATGATTGTCTTCCATGTAGGAACGCGCACGCTCCAATACGGCGAATGCGGCGTGACCTTCGTTGAGGTGGCAAACCTCAGGCTGTAATCCGAGGGCCCGCAGGAGTCGAGCATTATTGCTTCCAATTCCTTTACATTTCGTTGGTACCGCCTGCGAGACTCTTTTGAAGCGGCGCAGCAGGTTCCTTTTTACCGCGGGTGAGCTTATCCTCAAGAGCGAGCAGCCCCTGAATGAGGGCTTCGGGCCGGGGAGGACACCCTGGAATTACGATGTCCACCGGGACTGATAAGATCGGGCTCCGGGCACTATCGCATATTGCTCCTCATACTCGAGAAGGACCACCAGGAAATGGCGCAGTTTCCCATCGCAATGCACCATTTCGGATTGGGCATCTGGTCCCAGAGCATTTCAATAGCAGGGGCCATCTTTTTGGCGATGGTCCCAGCTACGATCATGACATCGGATTGGCGCGGCGAGGGCCTGAAGACACCTGCCCCGAAACGGTCCAGGTCGAAGCGCGAAGCCCCGGCGGCCATCATCTCGATCGCGCAGCACGCCAGGCCGAACGTCATTGGCCACAGCGAATTGGCCCGCGCGAGATTAAAAATATCGTCAAGGAGAGCGAATTGCGAGTTCGCCCGCTCGGAGGGATTCAGCTACTTCGAGGGATATTTCTTTCGCAAGCCGGAGATGATGCGCGCGCGCGGCGCGCAATCCTATCGCACCGTCTACCTTCGGCTGCTCGGAGCCATCTCACGTGATGCGCTGGACTGGAAAGAGCTGGAGGACATCATCAAGTCGGACCCCATGCTCTACTATCGCCTGCTGCGCTACCTGAACTCGGCTCTCTTCGGCATGCGGGGCGAGGTCAAGAACATCTCGCAGGCGCTGACCATCCTGGGCGAAGACCAGATACGGCGGTGGTGCCGGCTGAGCGGGATGCTGGAGCTGTCACGGAACAAGCCCTCCGATCTGGCGCTGGCCTCCCTGGTGCGCGCGAAATTCGCCGAGTCGATTGCCACCCGCGTGGATTGCGGCGACTCGGACCTGTTCCAGGTCGGGCTGCTTTCGTTGATGGATGCGATCCTGGAAATCCACATGCGCGACGTTCTGCAGGGATTGCCGCTCGAAGACGACGCGAAGAAAGTTCTGCTGGAGAACGAGGGCCCGCTGGCGCCGGTTTACGATCTGATGCTGGCCATGGAGGCAGGCGTCTGGCCCAAAATTGAATCCCTGGCCATTTCCCTCCACATCGAACAGGATTTCATCGCCAAGTCCTACTGGGACGCGATGGAGTGGGCACAGTCGGTGGTCACAATCGCCTGATCGCGACATGCCGCCGGCCGGAGCCTCAGAGGACGACTATTGCGCGGGCGGGGTAGAATCCGCGTCCTTGCCGTCCGTTGATTCGAGCGATTCCGCATCCAACTCGTGCTCGTGCTTGTAGTGCTCCACCGGCATCTTGCCGTCCCACCATGCCCAGTTCATGGGATACACATCGGGATCGAAGAAGACCTGATAGAAGTGCCAGACGAGAATGGCCAGCGTGGCCAGAATCGCTTCGTAGAAGTGCACGGCCGTAGCCACGTTGACCCACCAGCGCGCCAAGAGATCCCCGACCCAGACCTTGGCCCAAATCATGATGCCGGTGACGCCCATCAGCGCCGTGCCCCACACCAGTGCCCAATACTCAGCCTTCTCTGCGTAGTTGAAGCGGCCGAATCTGGGCTTTTGTTTGCTGAGGCCGAGATAGTAGCGCATTGTGCCCCACGCGTCGAAGGCATCCCGGGGCCGCGGGGCAATATCGCGCAAGAGCCGTTGGCCCTCGCGCACCATGGCGAGATAAAACACGTGATAGATGCCGACGCCGATAAGCACGCAGCCTGCAATGCGATGAATGATGCCGCGCAGGTGCTCGCCCATACCCAGCGTATGCGCGAACCAGGTGTCGGGAAATTTGAGCGCAAAACCGGTGATGACGAGAACGATGAAGCTTGAGAGCAGGATGAGATGCTGCCAGCGCTGATTGACCGTCATGCGCGTCATGAATGGGTTCATCGTCCGCCGCCGCGCCACGGCCTTGGCGCGCCAGATGATGGCGTTGTGCAGGAACATCGATCCGATGACAACGAGAATCAGAACGATGTAAATCCAGCGCACCCAGCGCACGGCAACGGAATCGATGTCGTTAGCGCGCGTGCCCTCGACCAGATGCACGGGCGTACGCGTGAACTTTTGCGTCACGCCCTGGTGGCATTTACCGCATGTGGCGTCCAGATTGGCGGCATTGATTGTCGAGTGCGGATCGGAAGAGGGCAGAATGTCGTGCACGCCGTGGCAACTGGAGCAGTTGGCCGCCACCATCGAGCCGCCCTCAGCGGCGAGACCGTGGTAGCTGTCGAAGTACGTCGTCACGCGGTTGCCGGGCACGCCGAACTCCTGCGAAAGCCGCACGCCTTCGTGGCAGCGGGCGCAGGTATCGCGCGAAACGTTTTGCTCGGCCACCTGCGCGTTAGGGTCGGTGTGCGCCTTGATGGAGTGAATGCCGTGGCAATCGGTGCAGGTGGGAGCGAGCCCGTTGCCGCGTGCGAGCGCCTGTCCGTGAATGCTCACGTTGAAGGTGTCAGCCACTTCCGCGTGGCAGTTGCCGCAGGTTTTGGCGACGGTAAACTTCGAGATCGGCGACTTGGGGTCGTTGGCCGGCAGGATTTCGTGCGTGCCGTGGCAGTCGGTGCACACCGCGGCGTTTTGGCTTCCGTTGGCCACGGCGCGGCCGTGCACGCTCGACTGGTAGGAGACGAAAGGCTGCGTGCTCTCGCCGTTCGACTCCATCAGAAACGTCTGCCCGTGACAGCGTCCGCATGTGTTAGGAATGTTGGCGTGATTCACTGGCGAGCCGGGATCGCCGCCGCCTTCGATCTGATGCGCGTCGCCGTGACAATCCTCGCACGTAGCCGCGGGACCCTTCCCTGTCTTGCTTGCCTTGGCGTGCATCGAATGTGCGTAGGCGGTCTGCGCATCGGCGTGACACTCTGCGCAGCTCACCTTTTCCGGCGGATTCTCATGCGCCAGGCTCTTCACATCCTTGTGGCAGTCCACGCAGGCAAAGATGCGCCCGTGCACCGAATGCTTGAACTTGCTTTCGTCGACGGTAAGGCTCACCGTGGCGCCGTTGGCGTCCGCGGTGGTCAGCGTCGGGTCGGCGTGGCAGGTGAGGCAGTCCGCGTCTTTGAGCTTTTGCGCGAAGAGCGGGTGCAATGCCCCGGCAAGAACAGCGAGAACCAGCGTAGAGAGCCCAAAAAGCCGCACGGATTTCACACTTTGAGAAGATGCCGAAACAAAGTTTCCTGCCGTGATTGGAATCACAAGGGCAGCCTTCAACTGGCTGCAATCAGCTTTTCCGTGCCAACCCGATATGAATTCAAGACGGTGGATTCAAGCGCGATACGCACGACCGCATGGATACGGAGGCTCGTCAAAGCGGATTTTGCTCTAAAGTAGTAACATTTACTCCAAGGAGATTTCGCAATGCCCGATGTGCGGAAGGTGAGTATCGCGCTGACCAGCGAGCAGATCGTTGCGCTCAAGGCTGCCGTGGAATCCGGCGAGTACGCCACGACCAGCGAAGTGATACGCGAGGCAGTGCGCGATTGGCAGTTCAAACGCGAGCTGCGCCGCGAGGACATCCTCCGTTTGCGGCAGTTGTGGGATGAGGGCAAGGCCAGCGGTCCGCCGCGCGAGGTGGATTTTGGCAAAGTGAAGCGCGAGGCACGAAAGCGGCTGGCCAGGACAGGCGAAGCACGGGCCTATGGCGATTGAGCTGGTTTGGACGCCGCAGGCCGAGGAAGATCTGATTGGAATCTATTCCTTCATCGTTCTCGACAGCCCTGCGGCGGCTGATCGTGTTTTGGCACGGTTGCAGGACAGCGTGGAAGTGCTCGCTCGGAATCCGCGGCTCTTTCAGCGCCGGCCAGACATTCGACCATCGACACGTATTCTCATCGAATGGCCGTACCTGGTCCTTTACGAAATCCACCCTGACTCCGATGACGGTCCGGTGCGGAGAGTCGAAATCGTCAGAGTCGTCGATGGACGGCGCAACCTGAAGCATCTTTCCTGATGCGGGCGCCGGCCGCTAGCTGAAGTACGCCGTCAGCGTGAGCACCAGCAGCGTTAGCCCAATAAAAATCGCTGTGAATCCCACCACTTTGGAAAAGTTGATGAGCCAAACAGGCGGCGCAATGCCCACCTTCTTTTCGAGCTTGCCCTGTTTCGCATTGCGCTCGAATTCGAGCGTGCGCTTCTGCTTGAACTCCTCCTCGCTCTCGACGCCGGTAAAGATGACCATGTCCATGGGAAAGCTGTCGGGCCTCAAGTGCGTATTGACGAAGTGAATCGAGAAGATGAAGAGCACGGCCAGCAGAGCCTCTTCGCTATGGATCACCAGCACGGCGTTCAGCGCCCATCCCGGCAAAAAGTGCGCGAAGAACGGCGCAAACCACATAGCGTAGCCCGAGAAGCCGATGACGATCATGCCCCAGAAGACCGCCCAATAGTCGAACTTCTCCCAGTAGGCATAGCGATCGAACTTCGGCTTGGGGCCGAGGCCGAGGAACCAGCGCATGTGGCCAACGATGTCCTTGACGTCTTTCCAGTTGGCGACCATCGAGGTCGGGCCCCAGAAAATCCCCTTCTCGCGCCGGATGAATGCGCGCTGGAAGATGTCTTTGACGTGAATCAGGAAGGCAATGGTCAGCACCACGGCGAAAAATTTATGCAGAAAGAGAATGCTGCCGAATCCGCCCACGGCGGTGGCAAACCGGCGCGCCCAGAAGCTTTCGCTGAAGCGCATGGGCAGGCCCGTCGCCGCCAGACCCAAGAACGAGGTGAACAGCACCGCGTGCATGTAGCGCTGCTCGCGCGTAAAGCGCACATAGAACTTTTCCGGCACGCCTGAATTCGAAACTGTATCTATCGTCTGCGACTCAGGCATGATTGCCTCCATTGCCGTCTTTGTTTTTCAACTGCTGGTAGCGCGAGCGGATGAGCCACAGGATGGTGTGCAGCAGGAAGAAGGTGAGCACACTGGCCAGCAGCAGGTTCATAAACAGGCGCACAAAATAGAGGCCGGGATTCAGCTTGCGGTCCCTGGCGTTGGCGTGCGGCTGATATTTCACAAAGCTCGCATTGGCGCCGGCGTGGCAACGGCCGCAGGTCGAGATCAGGTTGGCGGGATTGATAGGCGAACTGGGATCGCTGGCCGGCCGCACGTCGTGCGCCTGGTGGCAGTCCCAGCAGCGCGCCGTCTCCACGTATCCGCCCAGCGAACCAAGCTGCGAGTGGAAGGTGTCGCGGTAAGTCGAGAACTTGTCCTTGTGGCAGTTGCCGCAGATGGGCGTGGACTGCATGCGGAACTCGGATTCGGTGGGCTGCAGGATGGCGTGCGCGGTGTGGCAGTCGGAGCAGACCGGCGCCTTCAGGTTGCCTCGAGCAATGGCCTGCCCGTGCACGCCGGCCTGGTAGTCGGCGTTGATCTTGGCGTGGCAGTTGCCGCAGGTTTGCGGGATGTTCGATTTATACGTCGGGCTGGCTGGATCGGTGTGGCTCAGGATCTTGTGCGAGCCGTGGCAGCTTTGGCAGTTGGCCGCGACGAGCAGTCCCTCTTTGCTCAGCGCAAAGCCGTGAATCGAGTCAATGTAATTCGGATAGATGCTGGGCAATCCGTGCTTGCCAGCCATGCCGTTATTTCCATGACATTGCCCGCAGGTTTTGGGCACGTTCAGCGGATAGACCGCCGAGCGCGGGTCGGTCTTGGGGTAAATCTCGTGCGCGTTGCCGTGGCAACTCGTGCAGGGGTGCTCCCTGGTGTCGGCGTGCACGCTGCTCTTCAGTTGCTCGGCCTGGTCGGCGTGGCAGGTCTTGCAATCCACCGGCGCAACCTTGTCGGGATGCGGATACCCCTTGATGTCCGCGTGGCAGCTCGAGCATTCCAGGCTGCCGTGAATGCTGTCGCCGAAATGTTTCCCGTCAACGAAGATGCTGTGGCCGGCAGCGTCGGTCATACTCGAGTCGCCGTGACAGGTCAGGCAGTCCTGCGCGCGGAGGCCGCGCGGCGCAAGCGCCAGAAAAGCCAGGCTCAGAACAACCAGCGCGATTCGGGCGTCGATTCCGGATCCCAGCCCCTTGATTCCCGCTTTTCCGACAACTGACCGCCGATCACTGTCCACTGTCTTTAACGCGGCTTGCTTCATTCCGCCGTCTTCCTTCCCTAAGGCGAATGCGGGCACCCCCGCTCGCCGGCAGTTCCCTGCCCATTCCGCTGTTCGCACAACCTTTGCGGGGGATCGCTGCTTCAAGGTGATTCTTTTCGAGGAACGCTGGCAGTGACAGGTATCACAAGCGGCACGATCTAGATCACAAAGACGGGGCTTGAGGGTCGGGAGTCTCGACGGAAATCACAGAATTGGCAAATTGCGACCGGGATCAAGGCTCGCCGACCGCGCCGCAGGCGCGTGAAGCTCAGATCCCCCGCTGACAACGACTGGCTAACGGCTCCGGCTGCCTTCCATCGCCCCCTCCCGGTGATACGGGTCACATGCCACCCGTAGCGCGCTCGAAGAGAATAATTGCTTGCTGAGGAGACCCTCCCATGGGCACAGTTGCGATTCCCGAAACCAAGACCATGCACACCCTTCCCGGAGACGCGATACGCCAGATTCTCTGGCGGTTCAGCGACCGGTTCGATCTGCAGATGCTGGTGCAATCGTCGCGCGACGTGGCCCGCGGCACCGTGGCCCGCCTGGTGGCGGCCGGGGGACGGAACACCCACGAGTGGACCCCGGCCAAGGACGAGATGCTGGACGCCTTCGACCGCGCCGGCGTGACGGCGGCCTTCATGGAGCCGGAAGAGGGCGGCTTTATCGTGGGACCGAAGAATCTCGCGCTCGGTCTCGCGGCTTTCGAGCTGGCCTGGGTAGATGGCGGCGCAGCCACCGCGAGCCTGGCCGGATTTCTGGCGCTCTCGCCCATCCACGAGCGCGGTACGCCGGAGCAGGTCATGCGCTACAAGTCGCTCTCCGCTCCGCCGCAGCCCGGAGAAGACCGCAAGCCTTGGCGTGGCGCGTTCGCGCTCACTGAGCCGATCCCCTATGTCGGCGTCGATGCCGGCATGTTGGGCGGCAAAATCCGCGTCGTCGATTGGAAAGACGGCGAAGAGCCCGTGCTCGAAGTCGACAAGCGCGGCCGTTTCATCACCGGCATTGCCACGGCCAACTTCGTCACCGCCGCGGTGAACAGCGACGATGCGCGCATCAAGGGCAGTTGCGTGGTGATTCTGGAAAGTACCGACCCCGGCACCTACGATCGCGGCACACCCACCAAGAAACTCGTTCATCAGCTCTCCTCGACCGGCGATCCCGTCTTCAATCTCCGCGTCCCGGCCAGCCGCATTGTGGGCGGATACACGATCAAAGACGGCGTGATCGTGCCTAACTTCAATCACGGAGAGATCATTGAAGCCGTCTTCCGGCGCACGCGCGTGCCCGTGGGATTGATGTCGGCAGCTAAATTGCTGTCGGCCGTCGAGCCCGTGATCCGCTATCAGCGCCAGCGCTTCCGCGGCGCAGAAGGCGCAAAGCCCGGCTCGGTCCGCTACGAGCAGGGCCTGCAACAAAGAGAAGACGCGTTGCATCGCCTCGTCGAGGTGTGGGCCACGGGAGAAGCGGCATCGTCGTTGGGCTTTGTCACGGCGCGGCTCTTCGATGAGCTCGACCCGCTGGAAAAGCAGAAGGCCGCCATCATGAAAGAGCGCGGCGTCTCGGGCGGACGCGCCGAATTGAAGGCACTCAAAGAGAGCGAACAGCGCGCCGTCGAATTCTTGAAGCTGAAAGAAAACGACCCGCGCCGCGCCGAACTCGCCGCCGATCCGCTTGTGCAATTTGTTTTGCGAGATGCCGAGGCCAACGTGCTTTGCCCCGCCACCAAGCTCTGGAACACAGGCCACGGCGCCAACATGCTGCGCGAGGCCGTGAGCCTGATGGGCGGCTACGGCATCACCGAGGATTGCCCCGGCTTCCTCGCTAACAAGTGGATGGATGCGCAGCTCGAAGCGACTTACGAAGGCCCTGAAGCCGTGCAGCGCCGCCAGTTGACAGTCACCATGACGAGTGAAGTTTTCCTGGCGCAATTCGGGGCATGGACCGCCCAGATGCGCAGGATCGCGTCGTCGCGACCCGGCACCGGCGCATGCACGCTGGCCTCGGCGATGAATCTGTGGGCCTGGTCGCTCAACTATTTGCAGAACTCGACCGATCCGGAAGGCGGCAAGCTCTATCACGGGCAGCGCCAGGGCGTGACTTTTGCATTGGCAGATGCGCTCAGTTGGCTGGTGGCTTCGCGCTCGCAGATCCTCGACGTGCTTGAACTGGAATCGCGCGGCGCCGCCGACGCCGTGGCCGCCGAAGGTCTGGCCGGCACCGTGCAATTCCTGAGCGACCTCTGCCATGTGCAGGCCGCGCAAGCCGCCGGCGAAGTTTCGCGCATCTGCGCCGAGCTGGTCTTTGGCTACACCTGCCACCCGGCGTGGGACGAGCAGGAACATCGCAACTGTTTCCTCGCGACCGAACTCGAAGAGCTGGAAGAAACCATGCCCGGCATTATGGCCATGGCGACGGACGTTCTCGGGTCCGACGGCAGTCATCCGGCGAAGGCTGGGCCCTGCGCGGGCTGCGCGGGCTCGAGCGAGTTTCTGCGCCTGCAAAGCCGCTTGACGATGTGCCTCACCGGCGCGCGCCTCGCCAAGGATCGCGCCGCCGACACCGTCAGCAAAGTCATGATTCCGGAAGCGCTGGATTATCCCGCATGAGTCATTTGTTCCAGCCCGTCGAAGTCGACCGCCAGACCATGGACGTCGATATCGCCTGCGTCGGTTTCGGTCCGGCCACCGGCGGATTTCTGACCGCGCTCACCGAAGCCTGGACCAAGAACCCCAGCGACCCTGTCTTTGAAAGCCGCGTGGCCTCGGGCATGCCGTTGCAGATCGTCTGCTATGAGCGCGCCGACGACCTGGCCGCGGGCGTTAGCGGCGTGGTCACGCGCGCAGAAGGCATCCGCACGAGTTTTCCGGCGCTCGATCCCGCGCAGATTCCCATGGCCGCGGCCGTCAAAGAGGAGCGCATTCTTTACCTGCTCGATCCCATCGGCGCTAGCAAACGGAGCTCCAAGCTGTTGCGTCTCGGAGATTATCTTCTCCGTCTCGGGAAAAAGCGGTGGATCAATGACGATGCATTCGAGCTGCCTTGGGCGCCCAAGTTTCTCCAGAAGCACGGCGGCTTGATCCTTTCGATCGGCCAGTTCAACCAGTGGGTCGCCTCGCAACTAATGGCCACCGGCTTCATCCAGATCTGGCCCGGCTCACCCGTCAGCGCGCCGATCTTCTCCGGCGTCGCCAACGCGCAGCATCGCGGCATCGCAGGCGTCCGCCTGGCCGATCAGGGAGTGGATAAACTGGGCGCGCCCGCCGACGGCTTTATGCCCGGCATGGATGTGCGCGCGCAACTCACCGTCGTCGGCGACGGTCCCGTGGGCGCAATCGGCCAGCGCCTCGACGAGCGCTTCGGCCTGCCACAGGGGCACGCACGCCGCGAGTGGGCCCTGGGCATGAAGTTTGTCATCGAACTGCCAGAAAACACGACACTCGAACCCGGAACCGTCTGGCACACCTTCGGATTCCCCGAGCCTGAGATCTTCGGCTTTCTCTACGTGCATCCCGACCGCCTGGTTTCGGTCGGCATCTTTCTTCCCTCGTGGCTCGGCAATCCGCAGCGCACCGCTTATCGCTACCTGCAGCACTACATCCAGCATCCCGCGCTGTGGCGTCATCTCAAGGACGGCACGCTGCGCTCCTGGGGCGCAAAGTCGCTTGAAGAATCCGGGCTGCACGGCGAGCCATTTCTCTCCGGCGACGGCTTTGCCCGTATCGGCGAGGGCTCCGGCTCGACGAATATGCTCACCGGCTCCGGCGTTGACGAGGCCTGGACCACGGGCGTGCAGCTTGCCGAAGCGGTTCTCGAAATCCTCCGCGCAGGCATCCCGTTCTCGCAGGAAAATCTCGCCAGGACCTACGAAAAACGCCGCCGCTCGAGTTCGATCGAACGCGGCGCGCGCCAGGCGCAAAATGCCCGCAACGGTTTTCACAAGGGATTCGTGCGCGGCCTCATGGGCATGGCGCTCGCCGGACTCACCGGCGGCCGTCTCTCGCTCCGCGCACACATTCCACCCGCGCCCAAACAGATTCCTACTATCGATCCAGCCAGCGAAGCCGATCTCAAATTGCGCGAAGCCGCCGCCGTAGCCCTCAACGATGGCCGCCCGCTCCACGACGCGCTCATGTCCGCTCGCGGCTGGCCTGAGATTCCCTTTGATGGCCGTCTTCTGGTCTCGCAACAGGATGCGCTGCTGATGGGCGGCAAAGTACAGGCCATGCCCGGCTACGCCGACCACGTCGTTTTTCTCGACCGCCAGCGCTGCATCTCGTGCCTGGAAAAAACCTGCATCTGCATGTGCTCCGGCCAGGCCATCACCCTCGGCCCCGAGGGCGCACCTGCCTTCGAGCGTGAAAAATGCATCCACTGCGGCGCATGCCTTTGGAATTGCCCCCACTCCCCGGACGGCGAGCGTGGCAACATCGAGTTCCAGGCCGGCGCGGGCGGGCTGCACAGCGGGGAGAACTGATTGGCTTGCCGTCAGCTTTATGAGATGATCAAACTCGTTGTCGGCTATTCCGGCCACGAACCCGCACTTTCGTTTAGTGCGTAAAAAGATGCCAACGCTTTCGAAAGAGGAACTCCTTCGCTTTTGGTTGCTCACCTCCGCAATCGATCACTCGGTAAGTCTTAGCTGCTTTTTCCCGAAATTTGAGTGGGGCCCCCTCAACATGAGGGATGTTCCCTGCTGCTCTCCAGCTGATTATGCACGTGAACTTCTTGTTCTCTTCGATGGGGAACGGATTGAATTTGAATCCACCGTTGCTGAGAATAATGTGAACTCTCGTTCCGGCATCATTCATATCCTGGATCGCCTTCTTCAATTCTCGCAGCTTAATCCAGACGCGATATTGAATCGAAGAATTCGACACACAAACCCCGACCCTCGGAATATTCATCGACCTGATTTAATCGTCGCCTTCAAGCTAACCAAGAAAGGCGGCGAATCATGGGAAACGATTGCCGAACCAAACTGGAGAAGATTCCTTGAGGGGTTCACGAACTTCGACGGCGATGTGCCTAGACCGGCTTCTGCGGAACTCGCATCTCAGGATCTCAATCTCCTTTTGGCCCACCTTGCGTGGTTTCGTGATGAATGGACCGAGTCAACCGTATACGGTCCGGAATTGGACTCGATCAATCTGCAGTTCCACGAGGAATATCAAGCGCTTTATTGGAAGCGGCTTCCATCGGTCTACAAGGCTACTTTTGCGTTGACGCCCGTACAGCCCCTCTGGCCGAAAGGGCCTCGTGGAGAACCTCACTGGCACCAGGAGCCTAAATGGTTTACAGACTGGCGCGATACTTCCCATAAATGGTTCACTCTGCCGTGGGAGTTGCCCGATTGGCCAGCCTGAATCTGCGGTCGGCTTATCGGGAATTTATACTCGAAGTACATCGCAATTACTAAGGAAGTTCCCAGTGGCAAATGTGTTGCACATCGTAGTCTGTGCGGGTATTGTTCCTGACCCCCTGCAGACGCTGGAACCAACCACCGGCCCCGCCGGTCCGGGATTGAAGAACGAACTGGTTCTTCCCGCCGTCCTCGACCCATGGGCCGCTTGCGCGCTTTATGAAGCCGCAGCCCTTGCTGCCAAAAACCCCGGCAGCAAACTGTGGCTGGTCGCGCTCGGACCCAAGGCCAAGCTGCAGCAGGTGATGATGACCGTGGCACAAAAAGTCGCATTCGAGCTCGTCCCCGTCGATGGCCCTATCGGCGGATTCCCCGACGCGCACGCGACGGCAGCGGCGCTTTCGTCGGCCATCGAAGCCATCGCCGGTCTCGATCGCGCGAAGCTCTTCGTATTCGGTGGTTGGGAATCGGCATCTCGCGGCGCGGGTGTCACGCTGCAGTTGATCGGCGAGCGGCTCGGCATCGCCGACCAGTTTTACGGCGTCGATGAGATCTCGCTCGGCGACGACGGCTCCTTTGAGGTGCTCGAACGCGTTGAAGGCGGCAAGCATCAGGTTTCGACGTGCACCGGCGCGCCCGCCGTGCTCGGATGGGCCACAGGCAACCTGGCTGAACCGCGCAACAATCCGCAGATTGGCATGGCGAACATGCGCACCATTATGCCCGCCCTGCAAAAAGCGCCCACCGCCATGCTCGACGCGAACTCGCTCAGCTACGTCTCCGTGAGCCTGCCTAAACAGCAGCGCGAAACCCGCGTAGAAAAAAACATGACCCCCGAAGAGATCGCCGCCGAATTGGCCGAGTGGATCAGGAAAGACAGCCAGTAGCTTGTAGCCCGTAGCTACTGGCTGCCGGTCACAGGCTCAAGGGAAAAAACATGGAATCGATTCTTGTACTCACTCACGTAGATGAAAGCGGCGCGACGCTCACCAAAGCCTCGCTTGAATCCGTTACTGCGGGCAAGGAGCTGGCCGCACGATTGGGCGCGCAGCTCACCATCGGCATCGTCGCAGCGGACGCGTCCGTTGCGGCCGGCGCAGTTGCTTCCGCCGGGGCGAAGTTGCTCGCGGTGCGAGGCCCCGCCTTCGCCCAGCAGCGCTTTGCCTCCGACGCCGCCGCCTGCGAAGCTCTCTGCCGCGCCGCCGAGGCCAGCGTCGTGCTCGCGCCGCAAAGCTCACGCTTCGCACGCGTCATGGCCGCAGTGGCGCATCGCCTCAGCGGAGTGATTGACACGCACATTACTTCATTGAGCGGGGGGCCCGGCGGCGCATCGGTCGGGGCGGCGCGCTGGTTCTATCGCCAGCGCATTGAAGCTGTGGTTACGCGCACGGCACGCCCCTGGTTTTTGCTTTTGGACGCGGGCACCCACGCGCCCTTCGCTGGCCTCAGCGCAACCGCGGCCGTCGAAACCGTACAGGTCAACCTGCCCGCGCTGCGCACGGAAGTCACCGGCATTCGCGCGCCCAGGCAAGACCAGCAAACCATACGCCCCGACGCCAAGCTACTCTTCGTCGCCGGCGCAGGCTGGACCAAAAAGCAGCCCGACGGTCAGGTGCACACAGGCGAAGCCGCCCAGCTTATCCTCGAATTCCTGCGCGTCAGCGCGGCGTCGCTCGGCAGCAGCAAGTCCTTGGTCGATCAGGGCGGAGAAGGCAACTCCGTGCTTCCCTTCCTCACGCATTTGAATCAAGTGGGACAAACCGGCTCCACGCCGCGCCACGCGAAGGGCCTGTTCGACTTGCTGCCACGGCGAAGAGCCGCACGTCGTTGGCTGGAGGTTTATCGCCGAGCGCCGCGCCATCTCGCTCGACCCGAACTGCGGCTGGACCCGCGGCAAAGCCGACGTAGTCTACATCGCCGACGCATTTCAGGTGATGGCCAAACTGAATGAGATGCTGAAGAGCTAGCCCGGAGCTACCGGCTACCAGCTTCATCCCGGAGCTGCGCCAGCAACTTCAGAAGGACGTCGATTTCGGCCTGCGATCGCAGATAGTAGCGTGCATGAGTGCGCTGTCTTCTGCCAATGCGAACGGCAACTACGTTGCCTCCAACGGCGAAGGCATCCTCGTCGTTTTCATCGTCTCCCAGGTAAATAACCCAGTTGCACTTCAGGCGATTGCGTTCCGCAGTCAGAGCGTCTCCTTTATGCGGCGCTAGTTTTGCCATCACGTTGACAACCTGCTTTCCCCCGAAAACGCGAACATCTTTCAGTTTTCCGGCAGCGGCGATGATACGCCGCCGGGCCTCTGCCTTCCGCGGAGATTGGCGGTAATGGATCGCCAGGCTGGATGCCTTCTCTTCGATCCACGTTCCGGGGATGGGACCGAGTGCAAGTTCCAGCGCGGCCTGCCATCGTCTGGCATCTTTGCGCGATCCTGGTGTGGCGGCCGATTCCGCGCCATGATTGCCGAGCACCCCAGCCACATGTACACCGCTCAGCTTCTCGAGAATGCTCGCGCGGTTGCGCCCGGAAACAACAATGCATGGGTACAAGGACGCCAGGCGGCGCAGCAGATCGCGCGTCCGCTTGCGCAGCGCGGCCTCGTCGGGATGGGCGGCAATCGGGGCCAAGGTTCCGTCGAAATCGAACGCGCATAGCGTCCGCTCTTGCGCCAGGCGCATAAGCAAAGGCAGAGACGATCTCGATAGCAGATACTTCATGACCTTTAAGTCGTCGCCAAATTCGCGCGCTCCTCGGCGGGACGTGCGGCCACCCGCTCCTGATCCCGCAGCCTTGCTGCATCCACCAGCATGGTTCCCGCCCAGCGGTATACGTTGAATTGCACCAGATACGACCGCATCGATCGCATACGATCCTGCTGCTCGTCGCGAGACATTGCCAGCCCGGATGCGATCGCATCGGCGCTGCCTTCCAGATCGTATGGATTCACAATTAGCGCTTCGGTCAGTTCCCGAGCTGCGCCCGTGAACTCGCTCAGCACCAGCACACCCTGCAGATCGGTGCGCGCGGCCACGAATTCCTTGGCCACCAGGTTCATGCCGTCGTGCAGGCTGCTGACATAGCAGAGATCCGCCGCCCGATAAAAGCGGAAAACCTCCGGCGGCTCATGGTGGGATCGAAAGAGGATGATGGGCTGGTAGTCCTTGGTTCCGAATCGCGCATTGATGCGCGCCGCCAGCTTATCCACGGTTTCATTCAGTTCCCTGTAGCGCTCGATCTTGGTCCGGCTAGGGGCTGCCAATTGCGCAAAGCTGAAGCGGCCGCGATATTCGCGATGCCGCTCCAACAAAACTTCCACCGCCAGCAAGCGTTCCTCAATGCCCTTGGTGTAGTCCAGCCGATCCACTCCGACGCCCAATAGAGCATTCGGCTTTAATTTCAGATCCTGCCACACCTGGGCTCGGCATTCCTCGATACTGGGTGCAGTTTCGACCCACCGCACCGGCCACTCCAGTGAAATCGGATAGGGGCGCACCAGGGTTCGGTGCCCCTGCATCACCACCGCGTGATGCTCCTGGTCGCGGCGTGTTTCGAGATACCTGTCCACGGAATCAAGAAAATTGTTGCAGTGCAATTGCGTGTGGAATCCCACAATGCTGCTTCCCAGCAAGCCGCGCAACAACTCGTTGCGCCAGGGACAGATGCCCATTTGCTCCGCGTTGGGCCAGGGAATGTGCCAGAAGGCAATCACCGTCGCCGCGGGCAAGCGTTTGCGAATCATCGCCGGCGCGAGGGCAAAGTGATAGTCCTGCACCAGGATGATCGGGTCCTTCGAATCCACCTCGCTGCACACCGCATCGGCAAATTTCTGGTTGACCGCGCGGTACTGCTGCCAGTCCTCGGCGCGGAAGATGGGCCGCGTGTGCGCCACGTGGCAGAGCGGCCACAGCCCTTCGTTGGAAACGCCGTAGTAGAAGCCCTGCAACTCTTCATCCGTAAGCCAAACGCGGCGGATGTGATAAGACTTTTCGTCCGGCGGTACGCGCACGTGATTGTTGCGGTCCACGGTCTCGCGATCCGCGCTGCCGCTTCCGTGCGCCACCCAGACTCCGGAACAGGCGCACATGATCGGTTCGAGCGCCGTCACCAGGCCGCTCGCAGGATGCTGTACTTCGATGCCGCCGTCCTTCGTGCGATTGTGAATGTATGGCTCGCGGTTGGCCAGAATAACAATCTTCTCTCCCTGCAAGTCCCGGTTCAGAGCCTGCTTCAGACGTTCCGCCGTCCACAGTCCGGGATCGGCCTCTCGCTCGCTGGCCATGCGTTCGATCAGTTCGCGCACATCGCTCAAAAGCGGCTGGAAATTACGGCTCTGCTTTCCGCCTTTACGCAACAGGCCCTGCAACTCCAGGGCCCAATCGGCACGCACCCGCCGCGCCACCAACAGAAGGATGCCCAGGACCATCACGGCGAGGATGCCGGAGAGAACAATCAAAAAAGTTTGCGCTCTTGCCTCGCGCCGCTCGACGTAGCTGAAATCGTGCACCAGGATGGCAAAGCCAAGTTCCTGTCCATCGTCCGCAATGGGCATCGCGGTCACCAGAACGCGGCCGGCGGGAAGTGTTGCCTCGGTGCTCCACTGCTGCGACCCTCGATTGGAGGGCGTCGCGGACGGGTCCGCTGGGCGGATGTGCGAACCCACCGTATGGCAGCTGAATTCCTGCGGAAATCCCGGCGTAATGGCGCGAGTGCTCAAGTCGGCGCCGCAAGCCGCCACTCCGATTACGTGTGCGTCCTCGGCCAGCGCCACCAATTGCTTGTTCAGATTGGCGGTGTCGTACCAGGAGTCGGCCAGCGCGGGGCGCGCACCGATAAGCACCAACTGTGAACGCGATTGCACATCGCGCTCAAACCATTCGCGCGCAGTGCTTTCGACCACGCCGGAAGCGGCCCAGGTCAGCAAAAATAAGCCCACGATCAAGGCGAACATAAGCCGCGCCACTCGTGTCATACTCCTTTTGATGCATATTCCCCGTGCAAGGCTTCTCCCCATGCGGCTTGAATATCTAGGACTGATTGGCAACTGCCAGTTTTCCGCGCTTGTTGACAAGAGCGGCGAAATTGTCTGGTGTTGTTTTCCTCGTTTCGATTCCGAGCCCGTCTTCTCCACGCTCCTCGACAGCGAGGCGGGCGGGCACTTTCGCATCGCTCCGGCCGGCGCGGAATCCGGCTCGCAGCGCTATCGCGCCAATACCAACATCCTCGAGACCACATTCGTCACTTCCACAGGTTCCTTTAAGGTCATCGACTTCGCGCCGCGCTTTATGGAATTCAGCCGCGCCTTCCGTCCTACCCAACTGATGCGCATTGTGGAACCCATCGAAGGCGCGCCGCGCATCGCAGTCTCATGCGAACCGCGGCTGGGCTGGTCCAAAGTCGAGCCCTCGCGCATGCAGGGTTCGCACCATGTCCGATTTGAGGGCTTCTCAAGCCAGTTACGTCTCACCACCGACATCCCTCTTTCCTATCTTGGCGGCCAGCCCTTTACGCTCACCGGACGCCAGCACATGGTGTTAACCTGGGGCGCGCCCATCCAGGAACCCCTTGCGCCCCTGTGCGAGCGCTTCCTGAACGAGACCGCGCGCTACTGGCAGCGCTGGGTCAAGCAATGCAACATCCCTCCCTTGTTTCAACAGGAAGTGATTCGCTCCGCCCTCGCCCTCAAGCTGCATTGCTTCGAAGACACCGGCGCCATCATCGCCTCCATGACCACCTCCATTCCCGAATCGCCGGGAAGCGGACGCACCTGGGACTATCGCTATTGCTGGTTGCGCGACTCCTATTACGTGCTCAGCGCCTTCGGGCTCCTTGGTCAGTCTGAAGAGCGCGAGCAATTTCTTCAGTATCTTTTGAACGTGGCCGGCGGCGCGCCGGGCCTCAATCTGGCGCCGCTTTATCGCGTGGACGGATCGCGGGATCTGGAAGAATCCATCCTCGAAAACTGGCCCGGCTTCAACGGCGAAAAACCGGTACGCATCGGCAATGGCGCCGCTCTGCATTCGCAAAACGACATCTTCGGCGAAATGGTGCTGGCGCTCACGCCGATTTTTCTCGATGAGCGCTTGAGCGACGAGCGCTCGCCGGCGGCCCTGCAATTAATCGAAGGACTCGCGCGCAAAGCCATCTCCCTCGCCGGCGTTCCCGATGCCGGCATCTGGGAGTTCCGCACCGAGTGGAAGCCGCAGACTTTTTCCAGCCTCATGTGCTGGGCGGCCGCGGAACGCATGGCGCGCATCGCGGACCAGTACACGCCCCCGCTGGCCGCCGAGTTTCACGCCGCCGCGGCCCGCATTCACAGTGAAGTGATTACCCAATCCTGGAATGAGCGCAAGAAAAGTTTTGTTGGTCACTATGGCGGAGGAGATCTCGATGCCTCCCTGCTGCAGATGGTCCGCTTGCGCTTTCTTCCCGCTTCCGATCCGCGCATCACCAGCACCATCGACGCCATTTACCAGGACCTCTCGATGGAAGGCTGGGTGCGCCGCTACAGCTTGAACGACGGCTTCGGCAAACCGTCCGTGGCTTTTGTCATCTGCACCTTCTGGTTGATTGAAGCCCTCGCCGCCGCAGGCCGCCGCGACGAAGCCCGCAAGGCCTTCGACCTGATTCGCGCTTCGCTTTCGCACCTCGGCCTGATGGCTGAAGACTACGATCCGGCGGAGCCGCGCATGTGGGGCAATTTCCCGCAGACGTACTCGCACGTCGGCCTCATCAACGCGGCCTTCGCCGCCTCGCCGCAGTGGGCCGATTTGCTGTGACCGGCCGAAGCGCCGCGCACGAATCGCGGGTCCGCGCGATTCACAGGGCTTACATCGCGCTGATTTAGGATGGAATGTTGGAGCCAATCGAACCCCATGAAACCCATCACTGAATTTATCAAGCACCATTACCGTCACTTCAACGCCGCTGCCCTTGTGGACGCGGCCGAGGCCTACAACAAGCTGCTCGCCGAGGGCGGCAAAATGTTCGTCACCATCGCCGGCGCCATGAGCACGGCCGAGCTTGGCCTGTCTCTCGCGGAGATGATCCGCCAGGACAAGATTCACGGCATCTGCTGCACGGGCGCGAACCTCGAAGAGGACGTCTTCAATCTCGTCGCGCACAACTTTTATGAACGTGTCCCGCACTACCGCGACCTGACGCCCAGCGACGAAGCGGCGCTCTTGGCGCGGCACATGAACCGCGTGACCGATACGTGCATTCCCGAGATGGAGGCCATGCGCCGCATCGAGAACGAGGTGCTCGCCGAATGGGTGAAGGCCGACAAGGCCGGCGAGCGCTTTTTCCCGCATCAATATATGTACAAGATTCTGCTCTCGGGCGTGCTCGAGAAGAGCTACCAGATCGACGCTAAGAACAGTTGGCTGCTGGCAGCGGCACAGAAAAACCTGCCGATGTTTGTGCCGGGCTGGGAGGACGCGACGCTGGGCAACATGTACGCGGGCCACTGCATCACGGGCGACGTGAAAAAGGTTCACACCGTGCGCACCGGCATCGAGTACATGATGGAGCTGGCGGAATGGTATACGCAGACGACCGCGAAGACGCCGCTGGGATTTTTCCAGATCGGCGGCGGCATCGCGGGCGATTTTCCCATCTGCGTGGTGCCCATGCTGCACCAGGATTTGCAGCGCGAGCACGTGCCGCTGTGGGCCTACTTCTGCCAGATCTCCGATTCGACGACGAGCTACGGGTCGTACTCGGGCGCGGTACCCAACGAAAAGATTACGTGGGGCAAGCTGGGCGAGAAGACGCCGAAGTTCATTATCGAAAGCGATGCCAGCATTGTTGCGCCGCTGGTGTTTGCGTATGTTTTGGGGTGGTAGAAGAGCAGGAACTCGGGACCCAAAAATCGGGGACGAGTGAAGAAGTGAAGGAAGTGAAAGAGTGAAGAAGCGGTCGACGATTCTTGCGCTGGGATTGGCGCTGGTGGGGTTGTGCCTCGCGACGAGGGTTTGCGCGCAGGAAGATCGCGGCTTGTGGAGCGCGACGAGCACGAACGCGCACGCGATCACGGGCGACATTTCGATTGGCGAGGCCAGGGTGACGCTCAACTTCCTGACCTTTCCCCTTGCGCAGATTCGCCGGCTGAAGCCGGTGGAGGTGAGTGCCGTCTTCGATGCCGACGTGAAGGCGGGCATCGAAGGCACGCTTTACCGGCTGCGCATAGCGGGCGCGCAGCCTCTTATGCACAAGAACACGCTGTGCGGCGGCGAAGAGACGCAGTGGATGGCGACCTACACGACTGGCCACACACTCAAGGTGGCGTTCTTCTCCGGCGACGACATGCCGGTATTCACGTTTGACGCCATGCAAAATGCAACTGCGCTGTGCGGAACGTATGTGTACGGAAGATAGTTGCCAGTGTGAGTGGCCGGTGAACTATGTACACTATCACTCACACTCACCCTGTTCGTAGCTAGTTGCCAGGCAACACCGTGAACGGGCCGCTCTCGCTTCCGCCGGCACCTTCAAATGCAGCCTGACCAAATCCGGGCATTCCCATCTCCCACTTCGGCCCTTCCAGCTCCGGCATGGGCCGCGCATCGAACAGCTTTTTGCATTGGCGAGCTGTCCAGCGTGCCCAGCGCTTCGACTTCTTTCGCCGCGCGCTGTCGGTGGAGATACCTGTACCTGCGTACATCTGGCGGTAGAGCTTGGAGAGGAAGATGAATCCGAGCCGGGCGCGCAGAGTGGGAGTGCAGGCGGACCGCTCCCAGATGGCTCCCCAGGTATAGAAACGGTCCCACACTTTTTGCGTACGCTCGCGGATTTCGTCCGAGCTCATGGTGGGATGCGGCGTAAACATCTTGGGCCGCACTTCGGTGGGAATCATCCAGTAGCGCGTGATGGGCACGCCGCCCACCATCATGGGATCGGCAGCTTGCTCTTTTTCCCAACGCCCGAAATCGACGGTGCCGGGGAACGGAGTCATCATCACAAATTGTGCAAAGGTCACGCCCGCTTTGAGCGCCATCTCGACGGTTGCGGTGAAGGTGGAGGGCCGGTCGGTGGGCAGGCCGAAGATGAACGAGCCGAGGACGTGCACGCCGTGCTGCTTGAAGGTTTGCAGTTGCTTGGCGAGAGCCTCGCCGGAGTAGTTCCAATCCTTATAGATGGCCTTGAGGCCCTCTGGAGTGACCGCTTCAACACCAACCAGCGCGCCCTTGATGTTGGCCTTACGCATGGCATCGAGATAGTCTCCGTCTTCGCCGGCCTCCATGGTCATCTGCGTAAAGAACACCATGTCTTTGGGCAGCTTGGCCAGCTCTTCCATCAACGACAGGCGCTCGTTGCGAATGGCAGTCAGTTCGTCGAGCTTTGCCGTGTTCCCCTGCTCCCGCGCCAGACGCAGATCGGTAAACGTGACGGGATAGAAGTTGTCGTCAGCGAGGGCGATGAAGCGAAAACCCAGCCGCCGCAGCGCAATGATTTCGTCCACGACATTTTGGAATTTCCGCTGGCGAGGTTTTTGTCCGTCGGTGCGCCACACGCTGCAGAAGGAGCAGTGCTTGGGGCAGCCGCGAATGGTTTGCACCGAGGCCCACATATATTTTGCGGGATCCATCAGGTCCCATCGCGCGGAGAGAAAATCGCCGCCCTCAATGCGCCCGCCGTCGTAGATTTTTTCGGGCTTGCCCGCGAGACAATCGGTGACGACCTTGCCCCAGGCCAGATCGCCGTCGCCTTTGACGACGGCATGGGCTTCTCCGCGTTCCAGCGCTTCGTCGGGAAAGAGAGTGGCGTGAATTCCGCCGTAGACCACCCATGCACCGCGGGCGCGCGCCATGCGGCCCACTGCGTACCCGCGCAAGGCGTTGCCCGTGTGCACGCTGATACCAACAATGTCGCCCGGATGAATCGACTCAGGCACAATCTGCTCCAGAGATTCATCGACGAGAATGGGATCGCCCATAGCAGCGGGCGTGGCGGCGGCAAGCACGAAGAGCCAGCGCGGCGTAATGACCGCGGTGCCGAAGGAATTGTCACTGGGATTGACGAGATGAACGCGCACGCGGGCCAGCCTTTCGCCTTACTGGTGCGGTTGGCGTCACAGCAATTTCGCAGGTTGCCGTAATGCGGGTGACGATCCGAAGCGGCGTCTCAATGGGGAAGATGCCGCGCTGCAGTTGCGTTACGGCTGATTTCGATGGTGCGCATCGGACCAGGGAGAATTGACCAAAGCGATCCTCGCCACCCATACCGGCGGCGCAGATACCTTCTCGGAAATTCCCCCCTGGACTGTCTTTGCGATCTTACAGGTTTTCGGCGGCATAGGGTGGTCAATAATGACCGCTTTTGCAAGAAGGACCAAGTTTTTTAGAGAAGCGCGAGAATTCGCTTTGCGGGCGCATTACCCAACGCGGGAGCACTCTGCGACGGGGATGGGCACCTGCTCGACGATTTCCAGGCCGAAGCCTTCGAGCGCCGGTACGTGCATGGGCGTATTACTGAGCAAGCGAATGCGCTGGATTCCTAGATCGGACAAGATCTGGCCTCCGAGGCCGATGGCGCGCAGAATGCGGCCGGTGCGGGCCTGCTGGCCTTCGCGGGTGCGCAGTTCCTGATGCAATAAGAGGCGGCCCGCTTGCTCCTCACGCATCTCGGCGGCGACGGCGGAGCCCTCGGGATTGAAGGCTGCGGTCTTCGCATCGGCCGGCGTGCGGTCGATCTCGAATCCGCGCGAAGTGTTGTGCAGATAGAGAATGACGCCGCAGCCGGCTTCGGCAATCATGCGCATGGATTGATCGAGGATGTCGCGGCAGTTGCAGTCGGCGGCGAAGAACATCGCCCGCGGTGCAGCGCGTATGCACGCGGACGAGCACGGGGTGCGGGCAGGGTGAGCGCTGCTCGGTGGCAGTGCCGTTCGTGGCGGCGCCTGAGAGTGCTTCTGGAAACGGACCCGCGTGAACGGCCGGACAATCGGGACAGAGATCGCCACGGATGAGCGCGATGTGGCTTTCACCACCCTGCACTTCGCTCTCGTAGGCAATCATGCGGAACTCGCCGTAGCGCGTCTGGATGCGGGACTCGCCGGCGCGGACGATGTAGCGCTCGTGGCGCAGGCGGTAGCGGATCAGCTCGGCGACGGTGAGGATTCTGAGGCCGTGTTCGCGGCAAAAGGGGATGAGGTCGGGAATGCGGGCCATCTCGCCGTCGTCGCGCATGATCTCGCAGATCACACCCGCGGGGTTGAGCCCCGCCATGCGGGCCAGATCGACCGAAGCCTCGGTTTGCCCGGCGCGAACCAGCACCCCGCCGCGCCGCGCGCGCAGCGGGAAAACGTGACCGGGGCGGGCGAGATCGGCGGCGGTCGAGCGCGGGTCGAGAGCGGTGCGGATGGTGTGGGATCGGTCGGCGGCGGAAATTCCCGTGGTAACGCCCTCGCGGGCCTCGATGGTCTCGGTAAACGCAGTGCCGAAGCGCGAGGAATTCTGCTGCGTCATGGGAAAGAGGCGCAGATGATCGGCGCGCTCCTCGGTAAGCGCGAGGCAGATGAGGCCGCGACCGTAGCGCGCCATAAAGTTGATGGCCTCGGGGGTGACGTGCTCGGCGGCCAGCGTAAGGTCGCCCTCGTTCTCGCGGTCTTCGTCGTCGACCACGACCACCATGCGGCCGGCACGGATTTCATCGAGTGCGCCGGGAACGTCGGTAAAGGGAGGCGCGGGGCTGCGGGGAGTTTGGGACATAGCGCCCTTTTATTTTCGCTTATTCACGCGGGGAACGCCAAAAAGGGCATGCATGATGAGGGAGAGGTGGTTTCCGAATTGCCGGTGAACCGACCGGAACCGCGCCTAGACCCCGGAAAACATTCGAAAAGCCGATTCGGGTGGTAATGAGGGGCGGAGAGTGCATTGACGATTCCCTACGCGCTATGGAGTAAGCGGGGTAGACTGCTCCACACAGCTTATTGAGGTGTACCAGGGCCCGTGTAGGAATCCGGGATGCAACCCGAAGCAAACGGGATCACCTATGCGCGTCGCATTATAGGTTCGAATCGGAACATCCACATCGTCGGTGTAACTGATTGGTCCCCACGGGGCAACACGGAGGAAATAGCGGGTCCCCTTGCTGGAGTGGCTCTCACTCTTCTTCAACACCCAGGTTCTGTAGGGACTCGGGGCCGAGTGGTCAGGCAATGTATTGACAGAATTCACGAGCCCCATGCTGTACATGCCGCCCGTAATCAAGAGAAAGAGGAACATGGCCCAACGAGAAGGGCTTTTCCAAACCGCTGGGAGAATGGCCGCTAGAAAAGACATGAGAACAGCGAGCACCCAATAAATCAACTGGAAAGTATCTACGAGGTGAGTTGGGTCGTTCGAATTCTGGTAAGAAAATGCCATCCCAATGCCAGGCCAGATAAGAAGAAAGCCGAGATCGGCGCGCAGATCGGGCTTTCTTTTGGACACCGTGAACAGAAGCGGGAAACGACGAAGGAGCAGAATACCCGCGATAGGGCAAGCTAGCAAAACCACAAGCGAAGCATTGTAGACCGGCGCATAGCTTACAAACATCACCGGAACACTGACGGCTCCGGCAAGAATACTAAGCCCAATTGCCCACGTCTTCGCTAGACCAAACGCGTTTGACGTGCCGGTCTCCTGTTGCGCCCGTGGTTCCTGAAGGCGCACCTCTTTGGTTATCTCGTCAGCATCGCGCCCGTCCAAATCCGGCAGACCTTTGAACCACTCATGCAAATCGTCGTTTCCTGCAAAGAAGTCGGAGACGCTGAAACTGTCGATATCCTGCTTCAGGTAAACGCGCGTCCAGCGGCCGTATTGATTTTCTATCTTCCTTAGTCCCTCGATCTCAGCTCGGGTGGCACTATGGGTACGAAACGCCGAGCGCACCTCGATCCGGTCTCCGTCGAGGATCAGGCGGGCAGTCCACGCCTTCACGAGGAGCATGAGTCCGAGGGTTAGCGATATCCCGCCAATTGCTAGGACAAAGTCCCGGCCGATCGGGTTGACCGCCAACTTAAGAAAGAAGCCTGCGCCAACAAAAAAGATCCCGGCGTATACGCCTTGACTGATCTTCCGGCCGGTCGTGAGCGAGTATTCGCGGCGAGTGGTACTCGTCTGATCGAGAGAAAGCATGAGATTAAATCTCCGTGCCTTTATATCACGGACTGAGGCGGGTGGCGCGCTTGATGGGAAGCCAATTTAGCCGCTAGGGATGGTTGCTCCAAGTGCCTCACATTTGAGTACTAGGGAGACCACGGGCCGCAATCGGCCGGAAGCAGATTATGTAATCAGGGTCGGTCCTCTGAAACGCTCCAAGGCCGATGAATAGGGTTGTGCCTGGATTGTCGTCAATCCGGAAACTGCACCGCATCCGGTTCACGGGCAGCAAAAACGCCGCCCTCGGGCGGCGTTTTTGCTTAAACTGGCGAAAGTCCTACAACGTGGATTCAATCTCAAAACCCCAGGCTTCGAGTAGAGCCTCAGGGATATACTTCGAATTCTTGTTACGGCGCGCCCACTCACGCAGGCGGGTAGACCGGATGAACTGATCCGGAGGCAACTTGAACTCCTTGGTGATGGTCTCGAAGGAGGTAACTGTAGGCACAACAGGGCCAATGGGCTCTGGTTTGCCCCAATTCGGATTTCCACGACGCTTTGCCATCGATTTTTGTGTCCTTGAAAAGAGGTTTTACGGTCTGTCCTCGGACAGGGTGGGGGATCGAGAGAACCCGAGGAACTTATATTGTCATTTTACGGATATTTTGTTCAAAAATCAATAGAAAAGAGGGGGTAGACCAGCGTCGGAAGCGGGCAAAATTCGCGGCTTAAATCTCTTATAAGTGTTGGTTTGTGTTAATTTTACAAGAAAACTGTTCTGTAAGACACACTTTGGCGATGGGCCTTTCAGGTCGAGAATTGGCAGTGGAAAAGGTGGAAGTGGAAGAATAACCCTATGACTTCGACCCGGATGAGGATTGTCGCAGGACTGGTGCTTTTGGCCGTGACCTTGGCAGGGATTGCCCCGTGCCACGCTGTGGAACTGACCCTGAGCCGGCAGGCGCTGGAACGGACGCTCGTCGCGCAGCTCTTCAGCGGGCCGGATGGCCGCTATTACCTGAAGGGCAACGCCCATACCCCCTGCTTCATCGCCACCGAGGACCCGCACCTGAGCTTTGAGCAGGACCGGATCGTGGTGCGGGTAAAGACCGTGGCCCGGCTGGGGAAGTCGGTCGGCGGGGCGTGCATTGGGGTCAGCCTGACCCTTCCGGCCGAGGTGTCGCTTGAGCCCGACGCGGACGGGGAGACGATCGGCTTCCGCGACGCGCATCTGGACAGGATCTCCGACCGTAAAGAAATCGATTTTGTATTGGCGCCGTTCCTGCGCGGTCAGCTGCCGAAGAGCATGAGGGTGAATGCCGCCGATTTGTTGCGCCAGGCGCTGGCAGGGTCGACGGCGGCCTCGGGATACAAGGTGAGCCTGAACCGGCTGAAGATCCACTCCGTCCAGGTCTCGGGAGACAAGCTGGTGGTGGACGCTGACGGGGATTTGAGCGTGGAGTGAAAAAGACAGGGACCAAGCCACCCCAGCGGGCACAGATCGCCCGCCGGGGACCCCGGCAGGGAACAAGGGGACAAGAGAGCTATGGACGCAGATGTGCTGATCGAAGCTGAGTAGGCGATCTTCAACGGGATGCAGCGATTTACACTTGCTCTGAGAGGACACATGACTACAAATCCAAATGAAACGCGCGCGCCGAACGGCCGGCGCTATCTCGCGCAGCCGCTGGTGAAGCAGATTTACACCGCCGATCCCTCCGCCCACGTTTTCGCGGGCAAGATTTATATCTATCCCAGCCACGACATCGACGCGGGGATTCCCGATGACGATCTGGGCAGCCAATATGCCATGCGCGACTACATTGTTTTGTCGATGGAGGAGCCTGGCGGTCCGACGACTGCTCATCCGGTGGCGCTGAAGGTCGAGGACGTGCCCTGGGCTGAAAAACAGTTCTGGGCGCCCGATGCTGCCGAAAAGAACGGCACTTTTTATCTCTACTTTCCGGCGCGCGACCATGAAGGTGTATTCCGTATCGGTGTGGCGACATCCAAGTCGCCTGCAGGTCCATTTACGCCGGAACCGGAACCGATCAAAGGCAGCTTCTCGATCGATCCCGCGGTCTTTGTCGACGATGATGGCGAAGCTTATATGTATTTCGGCGGCATCTGGGGCGGCCAACTGCAACGCTGGGCAAGCGGCAGCTTCGATGCCAATGGTTCGGACACGGATTTGCATCAGGACGGCAAGCCCGCGCTGTGCGCCAAGGTTGCCAAGCTGACAGCCGACATGAAGCAGTTCGCCCACCCGGCTCGCGACGTAGTGATTCTGGACAAGGCCGGCCATCCGGTTCTCGCCGGCGATCACGATAAGCGCTTCTTCGAAGCTTCATGGCTCTTCAAGCGCGACGGAAAGTACTACTTCACATATTCGACTGGCGACACGCATTACCTGGCTTACGCCATCGGCGACAACCCCTATGGCCCCTTCACCTTCAAAGGGCATTTCCTCGAACCGGTGCAAGGCTGGACGACGCATCACTCGGTCGTCGAATTCAAGGGCAAGTGGTGGCTCTTCTTTCACGATATTCAACTCTCGGATAAGAACCATTTGCGCTCAGTGAAGATGACGGAGTTGAAATTCAACTTGGACGGCACGATCCAAACCATCGACCCGTTCACGGATTGAGGGATTTTCCGCATAAAGCTGAAAGAGGGAAACCGGACGTCGGTTTCCCTCTTTTGTTTTTCGCGCACGACCTAGAGAGAGGCATCGCGGAATGCACAGCCCGGCCTGTCCTTCGGCCCGCCACTTTTTGAGGTCAGACCACTAGGTTAAAATGGATGCAGGATCAGCAAAAAACCCGCAGTGATAGAATTCAGTCGTTTGGAGAGAGAGATGCCTGAAGCATCGTGTGATATCGGCCTCATCGGCCTTGCAGTGATGGGACAGAACCTTGTCCTCAACATGAACGATCACGGATTTAAGGTGGCCGTTTTCAACCGCACGGTTTCGAAGGTCAACGATTTTCTGGCCAATGAAGCCAAGGGAACCGAGGTGGTGGGGGCGCATTCGGTGGAGGAGTTGACCAGCCTGCTGAAGCGTCCGCGCCGGGTGATGCTGATGGTGAAGGCCGGCGATACGGTTGACCAGATGATCGACCACATTGCGCCGCATCTCGAAAAGGGCGACATTATCATCGACGGCGGCAACTCGCTGTTCACGGATTCGACGCGGCGCACCAAGGCTCTGGCGGAAAAGGGGATTCTATTTGTCGGAACCGGGGTTTCCGGCGGCGAAGAGGGCGCACGGCGCGGCCCGTCGATTATGCCGGGCGGCAACCCGGCGGCGTGGCCGCATGTGAAGCCGATCTTCCAGGCCATCGCGGCCAAGGTGGACGACGGCACGCCCTGCTGCGACTGGGTGGTTGAATTTTTTTTTTCTTCCAATTTCAACAACCACCCAAAACGTAATAGCTTTGAGCGGTTTCGCCAAGAAGGCTTCGGGCAAAGGTGTTGTAAAGACCCATGAAATCATCCGAGCCCAAGGCATACACATATCCCACGCGTTGATAAGCTCGACCTAAGACCACCCGCATTCAGGATGAGCATGCTATTCAGTTCTATTCGGGATATTGATATCAGGATAAAGTGTTACCGGCTTGGACATGTGCATAGTTATTGTCGTCGAATTCTTTGCAAACCCAAGCGCTTCCTGTCGTGACAACAACCGAGCTGGCTGGACCGGTTGCGGCCGAGTTCTGTATTAAATAGATGGTTTTTAGTTTTTGCTTATTGAGAATTCACGCACAGACACACACACACACAAAATATATATATATATATATATATATATATATATATAAATAAACATTAAAATAAAAAAAAGCAATCATAACGAGCCTCTCACCTTGGCACGAACAGTGTAGGTGTAGGTCGTCTCGGCGGTCAATCCACCATCAATGAAGACCGTCTCCGCAACGTCACCAACCTTTGAAAAAACATACAAACATTAAAAACGAGACCACGGATTGATAGTCAGAGTCGATCGCGTACCTCCACACCATTACGAGTGACCAGGTAGGATTGAGCCCCGGCCACCGAAGACCAGGTCAAGGTGACCTGTGTGGCCGTAACTTCGGATGCGCGCAGGTTCAAGGGAGCAGCCAATGGAGGCGGCGGGCCAGTTGTGGTCGCGCTGACGGAGGCAGATTGAGGGGAAGTTGCACCTCCGGTCGCGATGGCCGAGACGGTGTACGTGTAACGAGTGCCAGTGGAGAGACCAGTATCGACATACGAAGTTCCAGTGATGGTGTTGGCATTCACTTGGGTACCTAACCGATTGAACCCGCCAATGCAATTGTTTGTGATTAAAACCAACGCATTCATTTTCACCCACGAATGAACGAAGTAAAATGCTCAATGGAAATAAAACACAAAAATATTCTTAAGAGTCAATTCAATTGTTTGTACTGATGATTAAAACCAACGGATTCATTTTCACCCACGAATGAGCGAAGTGGAATGCTAATCGAATATCAATCACTTGAATTAAATCGAAATTCAGGCACGTACCGTCGCGGTAAACGTTGTAGCCGGTGGCTTCAGGAACCGCGCGCCAAGAAAGAGAGACGGTGTAGTCGGTGACGTTGATAACGGTCAAGCCTTCCGGAGGGGAGATCGTGGGCGTGCCACTCTTAATGCGCTCGATCATTTGGAAGATCGCCTTCATTTGGGTACCCTCACGAACGGCATAGTTACGATCGGCATAGCCCCACCAATCCCAGCAAGCATTCTAATAAATACGTCAAATACGTAAAATTAGTCAAAAAAAAACAAAAAGGGGGAGGAAGACAAAAGGGTAAAGGAAGCAGGAGAAAAATATTCAATGTTGAAGATTACCGGGTTGCCAAGCACAGCATCGGCTTTCGTTTGTGGATACAAAACGATGATGTTGTTGCTCTCGGCCCACTCGTTATAGCCGGCAAACTCGACATATTTGGTCCCGACTGTAGCTTGCTTCCAGTTTTGCAAGCAACCATGCAAGGCAAGGTGAATGCCGCATTGGGCGCCATTCTTGCAAGCAGTGGGGACATACAAAAACCCAGTCGATTGATACTGGCGCCTCCAAACTAAGATTTCATAAAAAATGATTTTTATTTTATTTTATTTTATTTTATTTTATTTTATTTTATTTTATTTTATTTTATTTTATTTTATTTTATTTTATTTTTTTTTTTGGGGGGGGGGGGGGAGGATATCATTATTCGAATGAGTATTAACAACACATTATAAAGTCCTATGTTTGGTTGTGAAAAATGAAGAAAGTACCTCATTCTGGTCAAAGCGCAAGAGGTTGGCGGGAATGTAGGTGCCACGCGGCTTGACATGGCCTTTGTACTGATGGGTGATAATGATGCCCTGGCTCGATCATAGTTGCAATCGTCCATGTACGGGGTGCTGGAGGTGGTGCAGCCGTTGCCGAAGAAGCTGGTGATGTGGGCATGACCAGCATTGAGTCCAAACTCGGTAATGGTGAAGGGCGAGCCGTCCGAGTCCGTGCCGTTCACAAAGTTGTTGTAAAGTCCACGGTCAAAGGGCCCAGCTCAGGGTTGACGGTGCGGTCACCGGTGGCGGCAAAAATATAGTTGCGGGACCTGGCCATGTTGGACAGGGGTTGATCTGGTCGCTGCAGCTCAAATTCCTTGGCCGCATTCACCAAACGAGGCACATTGACACCACCCGGAGTGCTCATACAGGAAGTCAAGGCAATTGAACCCAGTTCTAAAAGCAACAAAAAAAACCGCGCGTCATTGTCATGGAACCCCCAAAACATTGCCGATTCCAGTTACCTGCGCGCAATAGTAGGGACCGCCGGCAATTGAACCGACTCCTTTGAACGTGGCACTGTAGGCAACGTGAACTTGCGTGGCCATATAGGCGCCTATCCGGACAAACATGATGATCAAACCAAAAAAAAAACCCGTCATTCTGACGAATTAAAACGAATGACTGACCTGAGCTAATGCCGCTCACAAAGACTTTTTCGCTGTCGATATAATATTTGCCCAAGGCTGGGCCGAGCAAGAGGCCACCACAACGGTAAGCCACACCGCGACCAACATCGATCCACATTCGCTTATCCCCATTTTTGTTGTATTCCGCGTAGACGGATCAACAAAGCGAGTTTTGTAAAGATGGGCGAGCGAAGCGGGAGAGAGAAGACAAAAACAACCAAAAATTAATTTTAATTTATTTTTCGTCTATTTTTTTTTGTTTGCGCCCCAGCCAGCCAGCTCGGTCAGCTGGTTTTTTTGGCACTTCGATCGGAAATTATCGGAAGATCTTGCAGATTGTCGGCTGTCGCCGGCTGTCGCCCGCGGTTGGCAAACAGTAAGACACCCGCGGACAAGCAAAAATGAGCACACCCGCGAAGGCGACTACGGCCTCCAGCTCGAGTGCCGGTAACGTGAACGACGCGACGGGATTTCCTGATCGCGAGGAGATCTTACATGGTCGGAAAAATTCAGAGGTCAACGGGGTCGGCGGGAGTGGAGCGGGCGTTCGACGACGGGAGCGCCGCCCCTCGACCAAAGTAAAGTCCCCTCGTGGTTGGTGTTGACACGCGCGCTGATCTGGCGTTGCGGCAGTGAAAATGGATTTCGATCCGGTCCATCCCGTCCAGCTTCATCGGGCAGGATCTCACCCACGTTTCCTTTCCGATTGCCCGAAATGAACCTCTCTCTGCGCTTCAGCGGTTTACGGAGGATCTTGAGTACAGTCAACTTCTCGACAAAGCGGCGGAGTATCGCAATGCCCTGGTTAGCTCCATTTCTCTTCTTTCTTCTCTGATAACTTCATTGTGATCTTATGTTCAACGCTCATGGAATTTCTTTTTTCCAACAGCACCGAATGGCCTACGTCTCGGCGTTCTTTGTCTCCAACTTTTCCACAACAATGTTTCGCGCGTTTAAACTGTTTAACCCCTTACTCGGTGAAACATTTGATCTTCTCAGGTACTTTCTTCTTTCTTTCTCCGTTCATTCTTTTATTTTCCCGTTGCATTCACGCATTCAATATTCTTTATTGATTTTCATAAAATCTCAACGCGGCCTTCCTGACTCCCATGTGTATGGCCGAGCAAGTCTCGCATCATCCACCCGTGTCAGCCTTGCATGCCACCTCCAACCAGGGTCTATGGGAGTGGACAGAGACGGTGGAGGTCTGACCCATTCGTTTTATTTTGTTTGATTTATTATTTTTCCGATGAGGTTTGTGATGTCTCTTCCCCTCCCAAAAAAAACAAAAAATCAGATCGTCGTATCTTTGGGGGCGACCGAGATTAATGTTAATCCAGTCGGCATGACCACGATCGTCTTTCCCAAGCAGCACAACGAACGTTACACCTTCCAAAAGGTCACTTGTCGTGTACGAAATCTGATTCTTGGCCAACCCCGCGTCGACATCGTACGTCGGTCCTTGTTTTTTTTTTTACTTTTGCCCGTAGTGCCGACCGAGAAATACATATTGTTTGTTTTTTTGGTGATGTTGACCAAGATATGTATATATTGTGTTTGTGATGCTGACCGAGATATCTACTATTCGTTTGCGATGCTGACCGAGGTAGATGCTATTTGTTTGGGATGCTGACCGATCCCACACACAAATATATCAAAAATAAAGTATTTTTCCATGCAAGAAACATGTGCTTATGTATGCAAAATGCAGGTCGGCCGAACGGTCATCACGAATCTACTCGACCGGGGACAAGTGCGTTTTGATCTTCGATCCTGATGCCAGTCAAAACTCGGACGAGAACGTCGCCGATGTCGAGGGCTACATCTACGTATGCACGGTTTCGCGCCTTTCCACGAGGACACTACCATGGATTATCTCACAAACCCAACTAAAACTCTTTCCAGGATAAGCATCGGACCTTGCGCTATCGCCTCCGCGGCAGTTGGTCTAAAGCCGTGCACTTGACGAGCCCTGATGAGGAAGCCGAGGAGGGCACGGTAACGCGATGTTCTCCGTCTGGGTTGTGGTGCATGTACGGCTGCATCGACTGGATCTCACGACGTGGGTTTGCCGCCATAGTTACTCTGGAAATCACGCCTTTACCTCCCTGGGCCGACGAGCAGTACCATTTCACCTCCTTTGCCATGTCTCTGAACGAGCTGACGCTGGCCGAGGAGAAGATGCTGCCACCGACGGATTGTCGGTTCCGCCCAGATCAACGGCTGTACGAGAATGGCGAGTGGAGGATGCCCAAGAGGAGAAGGAACGTCTTGAG
>CAVXOO010000173.1:0-15033 GCA_963762945.1 uncultured Acidobacteriaceae bacterium
GTTACGCCGAGCAATACGACGGTTAAGGCATACAGCACCACGCATTGCTTATGTGGCGTACGACCAGCCCCAGAAAAGCATGGCGCCGAGCACGAAAATGTTGAGCCAGTAAAAGCCCAACGCCGCGCGGTACGCGAAGAACTCGGCCAGCAATCGCGTGGAGAGAGGAAGCAGCGTGACGGCGAAAAGAAAGCCGAGATGAATCCAGGTCAGGTCGCGCGTGCCTTCGGCCAGATGATTGAGTTGCGTTTGCTGGCCGGCCCAGAAGATGCCGAGCGTGAGAAAGCTCATGCCGTAGGTGATCCACTGCGGTCCCAGCGCTACCAGAGCGGCCAGCAACTCACGCTCGCCGTGGACTTGAGCGGCGGAAGGAAGGTGCAGATCGAACACCAGCAGGGTCATGGCCACGGCAAAGATGCCGTCGCTCAACGCCGCCAGCCGGTCGAGATTGCGGCCCTGGATGCGGTTGTAGAGAGTGGGCATGGTTCTACTCAAAGATATCTGCGAATGACCGTTCCGAAGCGAGTATAGAGGAACGAGACCCCAAGCAGCGCCAGCCCCATCACGATCAGCGTCATGTAGCGGTCGGCAGGTTCGAGCGCCCAAACGTCCATCAGCAGTATCTTGGCCACACTCACCAGCAGCAGCGTTAAACCTGCAAGCCGGTAGCTGCGTTCGCCCACCGCAAGCGCAAAAAGAAAGACCACAACGCCCACCAGACTCCAGGCAATCGTGATGTGCCCGGAACTGAGCTTGACGGCGAGCGCCACGACCATCAACGCAAATGGCGCAAAGAAGAACCACTGATCGGAACGGCGCAAGATGGTGACAATTTCCGGGGGCAGTTCGATGGAGCCGCCCTCCCAGATCGCCGGCTTGCGCAATCGGAATGCAAAGGGAAGCGCTGCCAGCAGGATGAGCGCGGCAATTCCCGCGTGGAACAGAGGTCCCTGCCAGAATCCCAGCGGCGTGGTATCGACAAGATCGAAAACGAGACCGCGAATCACTACGGCTACGGCCAGCACGATGGCCCAGACCACGAAGGCGCGGCGCCGCATCGACCAGGCGAGCGCGATGAGCAATGTCGCCATCGCTGCCCAAATCGCCGTTACCCACACATCACCATTCGGTACAGGAACCCACGCGGACGGGAAGCGAAATGCAAACCAGAGCGCAATGACGAGCGTTCCGAGCCCGTCAACGATCGTACCGGCAATGTGCTCGCCTCTGCCGATGCGCTCGCGGTTCATTGTCCGTTCCAGCAGCCAGTAGCCCACGGCCGCAAGCACCAGCACCTCAAGCAAAGCCGAGTTCACGAAGCTGAAGACATTATTCCCGGCAGGCGCAGCAGGTCCGCCGGAAGCGATATCGAAAAAGATGCACCAGACGAACGCAAGACCCGCCAGCACGAATCCCTGCCAGCGCAGTGCAGTTTTTGCCGTAAGCCGCCCCACTTCGAAGAGCGCAACGCCCAGTGCAATCCAAATCATTGCGAGATACAAATTGGGCGATAGATCCCAGGCAGCAATCGCCGCGAGCGCAGACGCAACCCAGGAATACGCCGCGGCCATCGACACGGGCCGTTCATCCGGCGCTATCTTTCGCGCCATTCCGGCGTAGAGCAGCGCAATGGCGGCCAACTCCGGCACCCTGTGGTCCATCCAACCCGTTCCACCATTCCACAAATTCCACGGGAACCACGCGATCACCGCGGACGCTGCGAGAAGATGCGCCTGCAGCGCCAACGAGCCGGCCTTGAAGCGGTCCGCCGCGAAGCCCAGAACGACGACGAGTGCGAGCCAGCCAACGGCGACCCACTGAGAGGGCAGCGCCACCCACAAGGCTGCTGCTGCTGCTGCCGCGGCGAGAAAGCTCGTCACACCCATCGCCGCCGATTCGAATTCGCTTTGCAAAATCTGTGGCCAGCGCCGCGGGTAGACCTCGCCGTGAATCCAATAAAGAATCGCCGCCAGCGCCAGCGCCACCGTCAACGAAACGTGGCGTCCAGGATCGGGGTAGTCGAGACGGAAAAGCACCAGCGGCGTCACATCGTGGAAGGCCAGAACCGCTCCGGTGGCCAGCCCGGCGAGCAACCCCAGCCGCCGGAAGACCGGCTCGCCCATGCGCAATCCGCAAAGCGCCAGAACCTGCGCTTCCACCAGCCACAACACGGGCCAGCTGACGCCGTGAAACTTGAACGGCACGGCGGCTACCAGCAGCACTGTGCCGACCGTCGAGAGAACTACGAATGCCTGACGCCGCCGCGCACGCACCGCAAAGGCCAGCGCCATCTCGCATGTGCCCAGCGCCGCCAGCGCCCACCACGCCCACTCCGGATGCGCCGACTGGTACTTGAGCAGCGCCAGCACGCCGCCGCCATTCATCACCGCGGTCAGGCTGGAGATATTTTCCTCGTGTTGGCTGAGCGGCGTGCGCAGCACATACGCCAGCCGGAAGATGAGCCAATAGATCAGGATCAGAATGACGGACGGCCAGAACTCGGCGAAGCTGGCGTGGTTTTCCGGCAAAACCTGCGTCAGCCAGACGAAGTGAGTTCCGTAGACAGCCACCAGTCCCACGGCTTCGAGCGCAGCCCAATGGCGCACGTACGTCACGAAGACCAGTCCAAGCGCCAAAACCGCGCTGCCCGTCAGGCTGAAGATCACGGTTTCGCTCGACGCCTGCATATGGCTTGTGAGCAGCGTGGCAAATCCCAGCAGAAATGCCAGGCCCGTGACCGTCTGCGAGCGGTAGCGCAGAGAATGCGCCACCATGCCCGCCGCAACCAGCAGCATCAGCACCAGGTCGGCGACCAGCGAATCCAGCACGCGCGCCGCCGGAATGTGATGCAGCGCAAAGGTGGTGAAAAATGCCAGCGCCCAGCCACCGCCGATACCGGCACGCGCAAATACGCGGTACATGGCTTTGCGCTCCAGCCACACGCCGCCGGCGAGCAACGTCAGGCTCACCGCAAATCCGCAAAGCACTTTGCCCGCCGGGCCCCAGGTCTGTAGTTTCCATGCCAGAAAGAAGGCCACGCCCAGGACCAGAAGAGCGATGCCCAGCTTGTTCAACCAGTTTGTGCCCAGGCGCTCTTCAAGATTGATGGCGCGCTCCACTCGGGCGGCCTTGTCAGGCGCGGTGTACGAGAATTGCTCGAAGAGATGCGGCGGGGGTGGAGGCGGGATGGGCGTCGCGGAGGGTTCGGTTGGCGGCGCTGTTTGCGGCGTGGCCTGCTGCGGCACTGCGGGAAGGAACGATACGCCTGCTGGCGGATGCAGCGTAGCGGCGGCCTGCATCGGCGCGGGCGGCACGGCAGCCGTCTTCCACGCGTCGGGAACGGGAGCCGGCTGGCGCGGTCGCTCGTGTTCAACTGTGACCGCGGGCGCCGTGGCCGGCGCTGGAGAAGCTTGCGTTGCCTGAGCCAATGGCGCCGCAGCGGCCGCGCTTCGCTCCGTCGCCAGCTTGCGCAGTTGCGCCTCGAGATCGCGGATGCGATCCATCATTCCGGCTAATTCGTAGCGCAATGCGCGTGCTGACGAATTCGTCTGCACCAGGGCGACAATGGGCAACACGAAGAGCGCGGCAATCGCGGAAAAGAGAATCAAACCAAGAAATGCCATAAGCGTAGGTTGGCGGAATTATAGCCCCGTTTGCATCGGCCAGCGTCAAAAAAGCCGCTGGCGTTAAAAAAGCCGTAGGCAGCAAAAAAGCGCCAGCGGCAACCAGTCTACAGAATTGCTCAGCCCCTCGGCCGCGGCGCCGGTGCTTTGCGCGTCAGGTGCCACACCGCCACGGACAGCGCCAATGCGCCCAGCCCATACGCCAGAACAGCCGTTTCGCCGCGATGGATCTGCCAGCCCTTCCAGACCGCGACGACGGCGGCCAAAAGCATCACAATGCCTCGAATGCGGTTCACGCGCACTTCCTTTCCGAGGTTTTTTTCCTTATTAAGGAGAACGCATCTATTTTAGGGCCCCTCATGGGTCAAGAGACGGACCGGAGCTTTATGCCGGGTTTTCATCCGATCCGCAAACCTTCGCAATTGACCCCAGCGGCGCCAATGCCTATGGTGAAGAGGTGAAGCAAGAGCGGTTCCGGAGTGAACGTGCTCTCTTTGGTTTGGTAAAAAGTGGCATTTTCTCGGCGAAAATGCCACGATGCATCCCGGTTTCTAAGTCGAGCAACTCTGGAACCGCTGTCGCCGCGCTCACAAGGATTCCCCATGCCTGATTTCGTCTCCCCCGTCGCCTCAACCCTCAAGAAGACCGCGCTCAACGCCGCGCACCGCGCCCTCAAAGCCAAGATGGTCGATTTCGGCGGCTGGGAGATGCCGGTCGAGTATCCCGGTGCAGGCGGAGGCTTGATCGCCGAACACATGGCGGTGCGCACCGGCGTCGGCCTCTTCGATGTGAGCCACATGGGCGAGATCCAGTTCCGCGGCCCCGGTTCGCTGGCTGCCGTCGAACACATCTCCATGAACGAAGCGGCGAAGCTCGCCGACGGCCAGGCCCACTACTCCGCGCTGCTCACGCCCGCGGGCGCATTCGTTGACGACATTCTGGTGCATCGGCTCAGTTCGCACGACTATCTGCTCGTGGTCAATGCAGGCACTACGGACAAGGACTTCGCCTGGATCAAGCAGCAGGTGGGCGGCTGGCCGGGCATCCACTTGAGCAACTACTCCAGCTACTACTCGCAACTGGCGCTGCAGGGTCCGCGTTCGCTCGAGACGCTCCAGAAGCTGACCAGGGTCGATCTCGCCGCGATCAGAAATTACCACTTCGCGTGGGGAACGGTCGCGGGCAATGCCAACGTGATGATCGCGCGCACCGGCTACTCGGGCGAAGATGGATTCGAGGTCTACATTCCCTCCGACGAAGCCACCACGGTGAAGACGTGGCATGCACTGCTCGACGCGGGCGCGGAGTTCGGCATCCGCCCCTGCGGATTGGGCGCGCGCAATACCCTGCGCCTCGAAGCCGGCATGAGCCTCTACGGCCACGAAATCTCCGAAGATATTAATGTATTCGAGGCCGGACTCACGCGCTGGCTCAAGTTAGAGAAGGGCGACTTCATCGGGCGCGACGCGTTGCTCGCCATTCAGGCTGAAGGCGGACCGAAGCGCAAACTCGTCGGCCTCGAAATGGTCGAGCGCGGCATCGCCCGCGACTCGTATCCAGTTTTGTCACTCGACGGCGAGCCGATCGGAACCGTGACGTCGGGCAGTCCGGCGCCGTTCCTCAAAACCAACATCGCCATGGCGCTCGTACCCACTGCAATCGCGGAGTCAGGCTCGGAGCTTCTGGTCGATGTGCGCGGCAACCGCGTTCGCGCCAGGCAGGTTCCGTTACCCTTTTACAAACGGCCTAAGAAGGCTTGAATTTGGTGTCGAACGATGACAACCACCATGGAAACTCCGGCTCAAACCGCGCTCAGCGGATCGGTTCTGGTTCTGATTCAATTTGACGTTTCTGAAGAGCTGCGCCTGGACCAGTTGCAGCAGGCGGTTGAACGCGCGTACCGTGCAGCAGCCCAAGATCAAGCACTCGGTGCCGGCCTACGTGCGCTACCAGCGGCCGCCGGTTGTGGGGCCGCTCGATCCGCTGATCCTGAGCGGCGGCGAGCGCCTCGAAGGCGAGATCAAGTATTACGACTACGGCGTGGTCAGCGTCATCTACCAGCTTGCCTTCTCGGGCGACTGGGAGAGCCTGGTGAAGCTGGCGAGCCGCTGGGTTTGGGACGTGGATTTTGCGGCGCGCGTCGAGCCGATCGTGCGCCAGCGTCTGGAGCGCAACCCGGACGCGCTCGTCAAGCCCTACACCCGCTGGCTCAGCGAAGACTACTTCATCTTCCACGTGCGCAATGAAAACGCGTCGCAACCCGCCCCCCAGCCCGCTTCTGACCTGATGCGCGATCGGGGCCTGGAAATTGCGCAGATCGTGCGCGGCGACCGGCAGCGGCTCTCCGCCAGCGAGTGCGCCGAAGTGCTGCAATCGCGCGTCTCCTACTACGAAACGGACCTCGCGGTCATCGGCTGGAACGCGGCGTTTCTTCTGGACTCGAACGACGGCGCCGAGTCTGCCATTCAACTGCTGGAGTACGCCAACTCGCAGTTGCTCGAGTTCCGCCACTACGACGAGTTGCTTACGGGCATCCTCTCGAACGTCTACGACTCGCTCGAACAGAAGCGCACCTTCCCCCTGCGCTGGCGCATGGCGCGCAGAGCCACGCGTCTGCACACCGTGCTGCTCGACATCGCGGAACTCACCGAGCGCGCCGACAATTCCATCAAGTTCCTGAGCGACATGTTCGCGGCGCGTCTCTACCGACTCGCGGCAACAAAGGTTGGCGTGCCCGACTACAAAGATCTGGTGGCGCAGAAGCTCAAAACCGCCGAGGACCTTTACCACGACATGATCGAGCAGTTCAATCAGTCGCGCGGCTTCTTCCTGGAAGTCGTCGTGGTGCTGATCCTGCTCATCGAGCTGGTGTATCTATTCTTGGGCAAAGTGGTTTGAGGTGATCTCGGAGCCGCGCCCCGGCGGGCCGCTTCGAATCGAACCAGACAACTCTACACCAATACGAGTTTCGTTCAAGAACCTCCAGGCTCTAGCTGCTGAGGGAGGTCTTCGCCAGAGTGCTTCCAGTTTTTTGGCTCGGAATCGCTCTCTTTTTTGGCGTCCTCGTGGGCGCGCGACACACTCGCCGCATGGGTTCCCCGGCACTATCCTTTCGAGGCGTAATTCATGCAGAGAGTCCTGCGCGCGCCTTGGCCCTGCTCTCACGCGGCCTCCCAAGGGCCATTTCCAATGTTTTGTGCGACAATACAAAATTGAGAAAGCGCGCCGAACACCCCTGCGCGCGTGGAGGAACGATCGATGGGCGATCTGCTTCAGCCGACGCATCTGATCATCATCGCGCTTATTTTGCTGGTGTTCTTCGGAGGCAGGAAATTGCCGGAGTTGGGCAAGGGGCTCGGCGAGGCCATGAAAGGCTTCCGCGAAGGCATTCGCGGCATCAACGATCCGCCCGCCCCGTCGGCGCCCGCCCCGCAGGCGCCCGTCCAGCAGGCCGCCGTCAGCAACGTGCCGCAAAGCGCGTCTCCAGGCAAAGCCAACTATCGCTGCCCAAGCTGCAAAAATATCCTCACCGCCAGCGCCCCCAATCCGACCGCAGCCGAAGACAAGGGCTTCTGCCCCGAATGCGGCAGCCAATTCGATAAGAAATCCGCGCTCGTCTAGTCTGGCGTGTCAGAACTTCGGATCGCACTAAAACTGGTTGAATAGATCCGGTTTTGAAAGGGCACGGCTTCAGCCGTGCCATGAAGAGTGCATAAACAGCGGGGCTTTACAGGTTGCGGAAAAACTGCAGCCGCGCGCCTAAACGTGAAAGGGCACGACTTCAGTCGTGCCGCAATTGCCGCAAAATGTGTGCCGGGCTTTAGCCCCTGCGGTGCTTTTCTCTGGGATTTGCATTCCGTTCCCCCTTTTTTCGCAGCCTCTTTAGCCCCTGAGGGACGTTTTTCAATCGGTCGGGCGGATTGATGCAACCAGCCCTAGACCTGTCATCCTGAGCGGAGCGCCCTTGGGGCCCCGAATTCGCAACGCGAATTGAGGGGGCGCGGCGCACCGCGGGGGGAGCCGAAAGCCTGCCCTGAGCAAAGATTGCGCAACAATCGTAGGCGAATGAAGATCTGCGGTTGTTTTCACGCATTCTACTCAGCACAAAAATGGGTGCCCCACATCTCGATTCTGAGATGTGGGATCGCACGAACTCGCCGCCACGAATCCTTGCGCTCAGAGGCCTGGTGTCGTGATTCAGAACTTCGCATCACACTAAAACTGTCATCCTGAGCGGAGCGCGTTTGGGGCCCCGAATTCGCAACGCGAATTGAGGGGTCGCGGCGCACCGCGTGGGGAAGCCGAAGGATCTGCGGTTGTCTTTCCGTCGCCGAAGCAAACACAAATGGCCTGTGCCCGCCGGCCAGGGCCTTTGCTTTTTCCCTCGGAATCTCCGGCGGCTCAGGCCCAATCGGGCGAACCCGCCATCTTGCGACGTCGCGAAGCGACGCTAGCCTGCTAACCCGCCAGCCAAAGTCAAGGCCAAAACCAGACCGATCCGAGCGCACCAAACTCATTCCAAAGCTGTTACCAACAACAGCCCTTTTGCCGAAGATTACCCCTCAAAGCGCTATCTTAATAACGGAGAACACTCCGGGCATCCGAAATCCCAACCGGCATCCAAAACAGCCGACGAAATTCCAGCGAAAGGAGGAAATGAATTAAAGAATTTTTTTCTATACCCCCTGGGGGTATATTTTATACTATAACTGCTTTATTTTCAACAAACAGACCTCAAAATCGTCGTACGATTTCGCAGGTTTTAACACTGAGTTTCTCGCCAGCCCCTATCGCGCCCACTCCCACGCCCTATCCCTGCCCCGCAAACCCTGCCCCGCGCTTACCGGGATTCCTCTGCCGCCGGCCGGTACCCGGGCTTGGCCGTCACCACCACGTTCGGCCGGTCCACGCGCACATCGATCGAGCGGAATCGGTCGTCGTAAATCGGGATATGGCTGGTGTAGACCAGCGTGTATTGGTTGCGCGCTTCGTCGGCGATCTTGGCGTAGCTCTTCTCGATGTTGTTCACGCTGCCCTCTGAGAACATGTCGCCGCCGGTCGCGCTCGTGTACTTGTACAGAATGTTGTCGTACATCTCAAAGGGCAGATGGAAGCGGTCCAGCCAGCCCTCGCCCCAGCGCGCCGAGTCGCCCACCACCGTCGCGTAAACAGCAATGTTGTTGCTCTGCAGATAGCGCACCACCTCTTTCCACGAGGCCTTGCTGCCGTACTCCTTGCCGTCCGAGATCACGTAAATCACGCGCAGCCGCTCCTTGGGCCGTTTGGAAAGGTCCTGGGCCGCGCGCAAAATCGCGTCGTTCAGCGTGTGAATCTCCTTGGGGATGGTGATAAACGTGTCATTGCCCGCCGAGTGGCCGGGCTGCAGGTTAGGATCGACGCAGCCGCCATTCTCCCGAATGTTGCAGCCGACAAAGGGGCCGCTATCGATAGGCACCATCGGGTCCGTGCCCGTAGCCTGCGCCAGCGCGAGCACTGCCGGCAGGCGTGAGCCCTGCGCCCCGGTAAATCCCGTCCACTCCTTGGCCCCATTCGTGTAGGTAAACACCGCCGCCTCGTCGTACGGCGTCAGCGCGCCCTGGATGGCGCCGAGCGATTCGTTCACATCGCGCATGATGTTCGCCGGCAGCGTCTGGTCCACGACAAACGCCACCGACATCGGCCTGGGATCCACGCTGAACACCCTCAGCGGCTCGCGGACGTTGTTCTCGAACACCGTAAAATCCCGCCAGGTAAGCCCCGCCACCGGGTTGCCTTTGGGGTCCTTCACCGTCACCGGAACCACCACTTCGGTCGTGTGCGAGACGAAAGTCGCGTTCACCGCGCCGATGCCCTCTGCCGGCGCAACGTCCTGTGTGTTTGCCGGCGGGGGCGTCACCGCTGGCGGCATGCTTGAAGCAGGCGGCGCTGTCTGCGCCGGTGGCTGCGGGCCCGCGTTCGAGCCCTGGTTCGAAGAAGACCCAGACGAACCCGCCGGCGTCTCGCCCGCGCCGATTCCGGGCGTGATCGGCCCTTGCGTCCCCGGCAGCGCCGTGGGCGCCTGCGGCGTGGGAGCATCGGGCACGGCCGGCTGTTGTTGCGCCAGAACTCCCGCTCCCAAAACCAGTCCCGCCCCCAAAAGCGCTGCCAGCGTAATGGCCCTTCTCGCAACCTTCACAGAGTATTCATCCTCCCCAAAAACCTATCGGCACACCCGTCCAACTGCATAAAAAACGCGCAGCACGCCGCACCTGTCAGACTATCAGACGCACCAGCGCCCCACAGGTTGCCCGCCAGCCCGCATCGCGGCTCTTTCTGTCGTGAAAGGGCACGACTTCAGTCGTGCCGTAAGAAACGCCAAATGACGCAGGGCTTTAGCCCCTGCGGCAATTCCCCTCTCGAGCTGACCCAATCTACGCCAGCCCGCAATCAATCCGTGTATGCTCTCCTCGGGGGTCCCGTTTTCGTCTAACGGATCAGCATGCTTCTCCGCAAGGCCATTTTGTCGCTCGCGGTCGCCCTCCCGGCATTCGCCGTCGCAGGATGGGGCCAGCTTGCGCCTTCGCCCGACGCGCCGCCCGTCAGCAGCGCTCCCGCCCCGCCGGTCGAAGATGCCCCTGACGCCACCTACAAGATCAATGTGAATCTTGTGGACCTGTTCTTCACCGTCAAAGACAAAAACGGCAATCTGGTGCCGCACCTCAATCAACAAAACTGCTCCGTCGAAGAAAACAAGGCGCCCCAAACCTTCAAGAGTTTCGTGGCCCAAACCGATCTGCCCCTCACCCTGGGCATTCTCCTCGATACCTCCGGCAGCCAGTACCGCCTCTTGCCCATGGAGAAGGACGCGGCCAGCCAATTCGTCCAGCAGGTCCTGCGCTCCAAAGACGAAGCCTTCGCGGTCGCCTTCGACGTCAATGTCGATCTGCTGCAGGACTACACCAACAGCCCGCGCCTGCTCTCGCGCGCCTTGGACAAAGCTTCGATCAACACCGCCGGCGGCAACGGCTCCGGCATTCCCGGCCTCGGCGGAGGAACCATTCCAACCGTCGGCGATCCCAAGGGCACCTTGCTGTACGACGCCATCTATCAGGCCGCGAACGACAAAATGAATCAGGAGACCGGCCGCAAAGCCATGATCATCCTCACCGACGGCGAGGATGAGGGCAGCCAGAAGAAGATCGGCGAAGCCATCGCCGCGGCCGAGCAGAATAACATCATCGTCTACGTCATCCTGTGCGCCGACCGCGCCATGTACTGGAGCCAGGGTCAGGGCTATTACGGCTACTCGCCCGCCAAACGCATCTCCGACGAGACCGGCGGACGCCTCATCGACGTGGGCAACAACGGCAACAAGCTCCAGGCCGCCTTCCAGCAGATCCAGGACGAGCTGCGCACCCAATACTTGGCCAGCTACACCTCCACCAACACCAAAGCCGACGGCACCTTCCGCAAAGTGATTGTGAACTGCCACGGCGACCAGGGTCCGGACCAGGAACTGAAAGTGCAGCTCCGCAAAGGCTACTACGCCCCCTCCCCCCAAAACTGATCGCAAACCAGCGGAGCTAGCGGTGTTAGCGGAGCTAGCGGTGTTGGCGGTGTTAGCGGAGTTGGCGGCGTTGGCGGCGTTAGCGGAGCCAGCGGAGTCGGCGGTGTTAGCAGAGCTGGCGGGGTTAGCGAAGCTGGCAAGGCGAGTCAGAAGTTCGCATCAGAACCAAATTGTCATCCTGAGCGGAGCGCGTTCGGGGCCCCGTGATTGCCACGCAATCATGGGGTAAGCGTAGCCGAAGGATCTGCGGTTGTTCTTCAGCGTATTTTGGACTCGCCGCACCAGCGGAGTTAACGGAGCGAGCCCATCCCTAACCTTGGCATGAAGCGGCGATCTTGCCGGCCCGCACACCATGCCCCGCAGGGGCAATCGACAATAGCCCAGGGTGAAGCGCAGCGAAACCCTGGGGATGCAGCCCTCAAAGACCTCTGCGCCCCGTAGGAGCGCAGCCGAACCCACCTAAAACCCTCAGCCCGTCAATACCCCAAATGTCTCGTTTTCGTACACCAGGTTACCTAAGTTGCGGGAACCCGTAATCTGGCGCGCATGAGCTGCTTTCGTTAGCATCGGCAACATTAGGGAAAACTTAAGGCCGAGAATGAAAAACTTTCTAGCCCCAACCCTTCCCGCTCCGAGGTGCCTGTCATGACCGTTCATTGCGCTACTCAAGATGGATTCGAAATCAGCCCCCGCTTCCGCCAAACCATCGAGGAGCGCATCGCCCGCCTCGAACGCGATGCCGCCTACGACGAAACCCAGTTGGACCACCTCGACGACATCGATCACATCCGACGCCACATCCGCCTCGTCACCGCGCAACGCGCCGAGGCCCTGCGCATGAGAATCTTCCTCGACCGCGCCAAAACCCGCCTGCCCCGGCCCCTCATCCAGATCTAAGGTCGGGATCAGGTTGCAGTGATCGGGGTCGATCTCCAAACCACAAATGCAGCCTGCGTGACTATTGCACTGTCTCTAAACTCCGCAAAATGAAAAAAGCTGTCATCCTGAGCGTAGGTTGCCGCGCTTTTTGCGGCAAACGGAGTCGAAGGATCTGCGGTTGCTCCTCCGCCTTTATGCAACGAGCTGGTGGGGCGCCATGCTAACGGTCCTGGCAGTAACCATCGCGCGGCCGCTCATGCGGCGATAACAGTTGCGAATCTTCTTTCGCCGCCACATATTTCCGCAAGCTTTTGGGCATCTCCCGGCACGCGCAGAACTTCTGGTGCCGCACATGCCACGCAATTCTTTCCTTCAAAGTCGCCCTCTCGGGCATCTTGTTCTTCGCGTGCCATTCCTTATTCATGTAATCTCGCCTAAAGGAGCTTCACCAGCCGCGCACCTTCGGGGCCGCAGCGCAGCGAATGTTCACAGGCTAATCTAGTCCGCCGCAAATCTCATCGCTAATGTTTTGTATCAGGGCTCGACTTGATAGACGGGTGAAGAACTCAGCTTTTCGTCCGTCGGAGGGAGCGGGAGGCTTCAGCCTCCCGAATAAGCCGCATCGATTTTGCGTGGCTTTAGCCACGGGCGCTCCTTCCAAGCATCCACGCAGAATTTTTTCACCAAGCTATTCAGTCGCGCCGAATACACTGCAATATAGGAATTGGGGCTTTAGCCCCTGCCGTTTTCCGCTCTCGCCGACTACCGAACAATGTCCAGGATTTCTGGCGGACTACACTAGCAGAGTGCCGCTTGGTCAGATGATGCCGAATCCGTCTACCACTCTCAACTACTTCATCGTCGATGTCTTCACCGAAACCCCACTGGCCGGAAACCCCCTCGCCGTGGTCCTCGACACCTGCGGCCTCGCAACCGAGCGCATGCAGGCCATCGCCCGCGAGTTCAACCTCTCTGAGACCACTTTCATCGAGCGCCGCCCCGCCGCCGTCGAGCGCGCCGAAGGCGTCCGCGTCCGCATCTTCACCGCGCGCGAGGAGCTACCTTTCGCCGGCCATCCCACACTCGGCACGGCCAGCGTGCTCCAGACCATCGTTCCGGAAGCCTGCGCAAACAACGCGGTAACCCTCGCCCTCAACGTCGGGCCGGTCCCGGTGCGCTTCGAACCGGCTGCCGCGAATTCCCTCGCCATCTTCGCCGAGATGACGCAAAGAGATCCCGAATTCGGCGCGGAACTCAACCCAGTAGAGGTGGCTCCGCTCCTCGGTCTCGCCTCCCACGACCTCGATCCCGCATTGCCACCGCAAGTCGTCTCTACAGGCACCCCGTTCGCCATCGTCGTGCTCAAATCGCTCGAAGCCTTGCAGCGGCTGAAAGTCGACCGGGAAAAGGCCACGCAGGGGCTCCGTGAGCGCGGGGCGCGCTGGTTCTATGTCTTGACCAGTGCTCTCGTCCAAAACGAGAACGGTGCGAAGTACCGCGCAAGGATGCAGTTTGAAGGTGGCGAAGATCCAGCCACCGGTTCGGCAGCCGGCTGCGCCATCGCCTATCTCGTAGCTCGCGGCGCGGCGCCCTCCGGCCTGCGCGTGCACCTCCGTCAGGGCGTCGAGATCGGCCGCCCCAGCGATCTATATCTCTCCGCAAATAAACTTTCCGCCGGGGTCGCCGATGTGCGCGTCGCGGGCAGCACCATCCACGTTGCAAATGGACAGCTTTTCCTGCCCTGATGCACACGCTTTCAACAGAAATTCATCAATGCAAGTTGCTGTCAGCGTTTGCTCTAGCGGTTTTCCACATGTTTCAATCGGATTTTCACCCCAATCTTCGCCTCTCTTTCCCTCTTCCCACGAATCTCCATACCCCGTACGCTTTCGTTTCGTTGCACAGATTTCTCCGGCGCGCCTGCGAAACTTTGTAGACCCGCCAAAACGCTGAACATTCGACCGCGAAACAAGGCTGAGCCGCAGAGGAACGCGAGCCGGTTGACCTTGCGCATTGAATCGCACCTCCACGGTTGCGGTTCGCGTGCAGGCCAGGCGCGCAGTACGATCCCGAGCCAAGCCGTCCACCTTATTCCCGGCCATGGGCCCAAGTTGTGGCAACACTTCTCCGCGTCGCACGCGGCACGAATTCGTGTTGCCAAGAACCAAGTTGCATTCTGCTGTAAGGAGCAAATTCCCAGATCATGCGCCCCAAGAAAGTACTCCTCTGCGTTGACGATAACGAGCAGGAACTGTCCGTCACCAAATTCATGCTCGAAACCAATGGCTATCGCGTTCTGACCGCCCCCAGCGGCCAGGAGGCCATCGCCATCTTTGCTGCAACTCCCCAGATCGACCTCGTGCTGGCCGACGCCGCCATGCCCCAGATGAGCGGCGGCCAGCTCGTGGAACGCCTCAAACGCATGAGAAGCTACGTGCCCATGATGCTGCTCGGCGATGCCCAGACGGCAAGCGCCGAGCTGCACGTGGCCGATGCCATGATCGCCCGCAAAAACTGTTCCACGCAGGAACTGCTCGAGCGCATCAAAGTGATGAGCGCCCGCAAACGCGGCCCACGCAAGGGCGCGCAACGCGTCTCCCACGTCAACGAGCTGGCCGCCGCTTCGTAAACCTCCGCCACCCCGCTTCCGGCGCGGCGCAATCAAACTGTAGCGCGGGTCTCCTGGCTCGATGGAGCGCGGGCGTTCCTAGTAGCGCCGGTCTCCAGACCGGCTGTAGTGCGGGCGTCCGCGCCCGCACATCGGGCTCTTCGCAAAGCCTGCCTCTTAAGTAGAACGTGTTTCTTAAATGGTTTCGTGAAAGGGCACGACTTCAGTCGTGCCGAAAAGGGCAGGAGAATTGAGGGGTTTTAACCCCTGAGCGATTCGCGCCGGCCAGTGGGACCATTTATGAGACACGCTCTAAGAAAACTTGAACCTCGCACGTCGATGCGATCGCGCACATCTCACTCGATTTAGCAATAAGT
>CAVXOO010000174.1:0-8266 GCA_963762945.1 uncultured Acidobacteriaceae bacterium
CCCCATCACCCCCGTAACGAGAACGCTACTGCCCTTTAAGCGGGCGATTACGCCCTTGCCACGTCCGGCGGCGATTCCCCCGCCGCAGAATCCTCCAGCCCGCACAGACTGGCTACAATCGCCCCGGACAAGGATGATCTTGAGGCGCAAATGTGCGGTCGCTACGCTGCCTTCCTCCCCGCCGAGGCCGTCGCCCGGCTGTTCCACACGGTGAACCCGGTACCGAATCTGCCGCCGTCGTGGAATGTCGCGCCGTCGCAGGAGGCGATGGTGGTGCGCCGCCATCCGGGTACCGGCGCACGGCATCTCGATCTGTTGAAATGGGGCCTCGTGCCGCATTGGACGAAGGACCCGGCGCACGCGCAACGCCCGATCAATGCCGAGGGCGGAAACCGTCGCGACCGGCGGCATGTTCCGCGCCGCGTTTGCCCAGCGGCGCTGCATCGTTCCAGCCGACGCGTTTTATGAATGGCAGGTGCAGCCTACGGGGAAGCACGCAACCTCCTCACCCTGGCGCGAACGCCTCGCCTCCCCGCTCACCTGGCACATCGCCGGCTTCGTCGCGCTCCTTGCGCTCACCGTCCTGCTCGCCGTTCGTCTCGGCTTCGACTGGGCCGCCATGGACACCAACTCGCAGGAAGTCCTCGCCGGCAAACGGATTCAGTTGAAGGCCCTCGAAATCCAGACCGCGCCCCTCCGCGGCCTCGACCAGCGCGTCGAAAAAACCCGCCAGCAGCTCGACGACTTCTACCAGAAGCGCATCCCGCCCAACTACTCCTCGATCGATGCCCGCATCGTCGAGCTGCAAGTGGCCTCGGGCGTCCGCCTCACACGCGTGCAGTACACGCAGGGCAAACCCGGCCTCAGCCTTACCGAAATCACCATGGACGCCAGCATCAGCGGCGACTATCCCTCCATCATGCGTTTCGTCAACAGCATTGAGCGCGATCAAATGTTCTTCATCATTCGCGCCATGGCTCTCACCGGCCAGCAGGGCGGTCTGGTCAACCTGCGCCTGCGTGTCTCCACATGGCTGCGCCCCGCAGACGCCGCGGCCAGCGGCCTGCCCTCGACGCCAACCGATGACGCCTCACCCGGCAGCCCGTCTCCCGCCACCACCCCAAGCAAGGAGGGCGAATAACATGGCCCTCGCTCTCGGTCTTGAAAACAAGCGCAACGTGGTTCTCGTCGTGGTGCTCTTCGCCATTCTCATCGGCGGAGTCTATTACGTCTTCTTCTCCGGCCCGCCGGCAACGCCGCCCGCGCAAGCCCAACCCGCGCAAACTGCCCTCGCCGCTCCCGCCGCCGTTTCCAGCAATGCTCCCGATGCCGCACCCGCCGCCCAAAAACTTTCGAACGCCGGCATCGATCCCGCCCTGCACTTTGACAAGCTCGCATCGAGCGAAGACGTGCGCTACTCGGGCACAGGCCGCAACATCTTCTCCGCCGAATCGGCGCCCATCGCCATCCCCCAGCCCCTCGCCCCAGGACGCCCCGGCTCGCCCGGCTCGGTGGCACAAACCCCGCCGGCGCCCTTCGTTCCCAAGCCCCCGCCCATCGACCTCAAGTACTTCGGCTACGAGCAGCAAAAAGACAAAACTTACCGCGCCTTCTTCATGCGCGGTGACGACGTCTTCATCGCCCGCAGCGGAGAGATCGTCAACCATCGCTACAAGATCGGTTCCATCCACCCCCAGACCGTCGAGGTCACCGATCTCGGCTACAACAACACCCAGATGCTCCCGATCTCGTCCAACTGAGCAATATGACGAAACCCTCTCCAACGCGCCCGGTCACACAAACCCATCCGTGCCCCATCCATTCCACGGATTCGCCCAGCGAAGCCGCGGAATGGGTGGGATACCCCAATCGCCCCGTCAAAGAAAAAGAAATTCCCCCCTCCCAACAGGGCTACATCCTTCTCTTCGCCATCTTCCTCCTGGCCCTGCTCGTCATCGCTCTGGCCATCGCCGCGCCCAGCGTCGCCAAATCCATCCAGCGCGACCGCGAACTCGAAACCTATCATCGCGGCCTCCAATACCGGCGCGCCATCCAGCTCTACTACCGCAAATTCAACGCCTACCCCCCCAACATCGACGCCCTCGTCCAGACCAACAACATCCGTTTCCTGCGCCAAAAGTACATCGACCCCCTCACCGGCAAGGACGACTGGAAACCCATCCTCTTCGGCCAGAACAAAGCCCCAACGGCGCTCGGCTTCTTCGGCCAGCCCCTCGCCGGCGGAGCCACCACCGTCGCCGGCACCGGCCCCGGTGGCGGCAACAGCGCAAACCCCGGCAACGTATTGCCCGGCGGAATCAGCGACATCTTCGGCAGTCCTAGCAGCACTTCCACCACCAGCACAACCGGCAGCACAACCGACACCTCCGGAGCCAACGGCAGCACAGGTACGTCGGGAACCACCTCCGGAACGACATCCGCCGGAACCACAAACTCCACCACAGGTTCGGCCTTCGGCTCCAGTCAACCCGGCCAATCCGGACAAACCGGCCAGACCTTCGGCGGCGCGGGCATCATCGGCTTCAAGCCCGTCAGCGACAAAAAATCCGTCCTCCTTTACAAAAAGAAAAACCACTACAACGAGTGGGAGTTCACCTACGACCCCATCTCCGACCAGCAAACCATGACCGGCGGCAACGCCGGAACCACCGGCCAGCCCGGAGCAAACATCAACCAGAACAACCTGTCCGGCCCTCCCGTCAGCACCCCGCCCCAGCCCCAGCCCTCGTTCCCCTCACCCACGCCGCAGTAGCCTCACGCCCGGTGCCCCCGGTCCCTAGCCTCTGGGGACCGGGGAAGCGGACCCGAACTGGCAGGTGGCCATGGATTCATATCGCGCGATAACAAGTGGAGGGGACTGGGAGCGCCCCCTTAACCAGATAGTAAATAGCAGAAACGCCAAAACAAAACGCCCCTTTTGTCCCAGGAACCGCTGTTGAGTGATTCATTTCGCAAAATCCGGTGCAATCGGCCGACAGAAGATGAGCAGTTTCAGAAAGAGAGCCAAGCCAACTCCCGCAGCCTGGACGTCAAAGTCTCTTCATTCCGCTCCAAAAATCTTGCGGAAAAAGTGGCCAACCCTCGAAAAGAATCCCGGCTTCTTCTCTTTCGGCTGCGCTGCGGCTGCGGGAGCTGGGCTCGTCACCTGCGCAGTTGTGACAGGAGCGGCGATCTGCGCCGAGTGATCGACGCCGTTGTAGCTGAGTGTCGCAGTTGCGGGCGCAGTGGAGACCACGGGAGCCTGCGACCCCGGCGCAAGTCCTTCGCTCTCGGCCAGCGGGAACTCATTGCCGCGCGTTGCGACGGGCGGCGGGCATCCGCAAGACTCACCCTCCTGATCGACGACCGATTGCAGGCTGCCGCGCTCGAACATCACGCGCTGCCCCGGCTGCACGCGATAGACGCCGCCTTCGAAGACGCTGCTGACGATCACATAAGGCGCGTCCGCGCCAGAATTGTCCACGCACGTGTCGCCGTGCTCGCCCAGGCGCACCTTCACATCGGCTGCGCTTGGGCCCCCGATGAGAATGCGGAAGTACGGCGTCAGAAGCGTGTCGGCATTCTTGGCGCGCGCGGTGCTCGGAGCAAAGCTCATCTCCACCGCGCCGCGGTCGAGCGCGATAAGCAAGCCGGGAACCTCGCCGGCCGGAGCGTTCGCGTCGGCCGCGAGCTTCACCGTGCTCGATGCGCACACGCGCAACGTTCCGCGCGACAGCAGCGCAACTTCAGCGGTCGTGGTTCCTGCCGTGATGCTGCCGCTGCCGGTCAGGTAGGCTCTTCCGTTCCACGCCTGGATTGGCCCCGAGACCTCGATGGCTGCGCCGGGAAGCGATTTGTCGAGCGGGACGATGGCCACAGGAGGCGTGGTGAAAGCGGGCATCTGATCGGTCTGTGTGATTGTGCTTTGCGCGGCTGGCGTCGTCGCGGCTGGTGCTGCAGGCGTCGTCTGCGCGTGGAGCACTGGCGTCGCAATCAGAGCCGTGCACAGGCTGAGAACCCAGCACAAATTTCGCTCCCACGCGAGGATCCACGCACGCGGCGGGCATGCGCAGTGATTCGCAGCTCTTGGTGAATCCTGCATGGCTTACATTTCCAGAAAATTGCGGATCATCTGGTGGCCGCCTTGGGTCAGCACGCTCTCGGGGTGAAACTGCACGCCCTCGATTGGAAGCGTGCGATGCCGCAGGCCCATGATCACTGTTCCTGCCCCGTTTGCCTCCGTGGTCCGCGCCGTTACGCGCAACTCCGCGGGCAACGACTTCTGCTCCACGATCAGCGAGTGATACCGCGTGCAAGTGAGCGGCGTTGCCAGCCCTTGAAACACGCCGGTTCCGTCATGATCGACAGCGCTGGTCTTGCCGTGCATCAGGTTTTTCGCGCGGATCACCTTGCCGCCAAAGGCTTCGCCGATGGCCTGGTGGCCCAGGCAGACACCGAGTATCGGCGTCTTGCCTGCCATGTGGCGGATGAGCGGCACCAGAATTCCAGCCTCGGCCGGCGTGCACGGACCAGGCGAAAGCAAAATCCGGTCGGGCTTCATGGCCTCCACTTCTTCCGGCGTCACTTCGTCGTTGCGGCGCACCACCACCTCCGCACCCAGTTCGCCCAGGTACTGCACCAGGTTGTAGGTGAACGAATCGTAGTTGTCGAGTACGAAAACCATGCTGGTTTCAGTGTAGCGCGTGCCCGCATGGGAACCTCTCACGCTTCAGCCGCGTAATACCATGGGAGCAGCCCACCTGGGAGGATCTCATCGTGTTCTATCGGATCGTTAGCGCTGGATTTGCTTGCGCCTGGGGAGCGCTGGTCGTGGTTTGGATTGTGGGGATGTTTTTTTCCAAGCCCACGGCCCGCCACAGCTCGTATGCCTCTCGCCTCGTCCTCTTTGGTCCCGCCCTCGTCGTTTATCTGCTCGCGGTCTCTCATGCGATCCCCATTTCCTGGCTGGAGCTGCGCGTCTGGCCCCAGACACACGCCACAGCGGGCGCCGGACTCGCCTTGACCATGCTCGGCTGTTGCTTCGCGATCTGGGCGCGCGTCACGCTCGGCTCCAACTGGAGCAGCATGCCCAACGTAAAGCGCGAACACGAACTGATCGTTCGCGGGCCGTACAGGCTGGTGCGCCATCCCATCTACTCCGGCCTGCTGCTGGGCGTGGCAGGCGCCGCGGTTGCGACCGGCAGACTGGTCTTGATATTGGCTTTTTTTCTGGCCTTTGTTACCTATTTTGTGAAGATGCGCCAGGAAGAAGGTCTGATGCTGGAGACATTCCCGGAAGATTACCCGGCATACCGGCGGCGGGTGAAGGCTTTGATCCCGGGCGTGCTGTAAGGCTTTGACCACGCCGCCTTTTTCGCCGCACACGAATTTGTGAGGGCGAGGGCGCCCGCACGATGCGGCCGGCTTACTTGCCGGCGCACCGGCTCACTCGCGGCTTGCGCCCGTTCGCGCCCATCTGCAAAACTGGCCATTGACTATGGTTCTTCATTTCCTCGTTCAGGGCCGCGTGCAGGGCGTCGGTTTCCGCTGGTTTGTCGAGCGCGAAGCCAGCGAGCTCGACTTGCGCGGCTGGGTGCGCAACACCGAAGAGGGCGACGTGGAGGTTGTCGCGGCCGGAGAATCCGCCGATCTCGACGAGCTGCGATCGAGCCTCAAGCGCGGACCGCGCGGCAGCCGCGTGGATCGCGTCGTCGAGCACACGCTCAATGACAGCGAGGCCCAGGATCTCTCCGCCTTCCGCATCGACGGTGCGTGGTGAAAAAACAGGGAATAGGGAGTAGCCAATAGGGAGTAGAAAGCCGGCCGCCCGTCGATGAATCCTGTTCCATACTCCCTATTCCCTTTTCTCTGTTCTCTATTCCCTACTGGCTACTCCCTACTCCCTGTCTTTAGTAGACTGGAGACAGCCCAACGACAACCGATCATTGACCCGAGGAGCGAAGGACTGCCATGCCGGAAACCAGCAAGCCCGTGAACATCGAGGATCTCAAGAAACTGGTCCGCACCGTACCCGATTTCCCCAAGCCGGGGATTCTTTTTTACGACATCACCACGCTCCTCAAGGACAAGACGGGCTTTGCACAGCTCATCGACGCGCTGGCCGCGCATTACATCGCAAACAAGATCGATTTGGTTCTGGGCATCGAGGCGCGCGGCTTCATCTTCGGCCCTGCACTGGCCTATCGCCTCAATGCGGGCTTCGTTCCCGTGCGCAAGCCCAGAAAATTGCCGGCGCCGGTGGCGCGCGTTACCTACGATCTCGAATACGGCAGCGACACTTTGGAAATTCACATGGACGCGATCGCGCCCGGCCAGAGTGTAGTGCTGGTGGACGATTTGCTCGCCACTGGCGGCACCATGGAGGCCACAGTGAAACTCGTGAAGCAGTTGGGCGGCGAGATTGCGGGTCTGGCTTTCGCCGTCGAACTCGACTTCCTGAAGGGCCGCGAGCGCTTCAAGGAATACGACGTCTTCAGCCTTCTGCACTACGACGAGTAGCAAAACGCCGCACACGGTCCGGACGCCAGAAAAGCGGATAGCTACGTTTATCAAAAACAGGCGGACGCAATGAATAATCCTGATGCCTACGCAATGGCTGGTGAATGCCTTTTTTGCAAAGTCCCGCGCGACCTGCATTGCAGCAAAAAACAAGCTCTTAGCGGCGAACTCGTAGAGGTCTATTCCGTGACATGCGACCACAAATTCACCCTGACCAAAGAACAGAGTGAAAAGCTGCGTAATCACCTGCTAGAAGTCACGTCATAGCTGGTGTTTCGAGTCCTGCATCGCAACCCGGGGAGTCACGAGCCTAAAACAGCAGATCCATTTTCAAGAGATCTACACCTCTTCCTTGACCTCTTCCGGCGGCTGCGGATCGGCTTCCTCCGTCGCGGACTCCGCTTGAAACGTCATCGCATCGGCAAAACGGTAGCCGACATAAACATCCGTGAGCAGATAGACCGGACTCGATGGATCGTCCTCGATCTTCTTGCGTAGTTGACGCACGAAGGTGCGCAGATACTCCACTTCCTCCCGGCATTCCGCGCCCCACACGGCGGTGAGCAGCTTGGCATAGGTCACAACGCGGCCGGCGCGGCTCATCAGGCAATATAAGATGTCGAATTCCTTGCGCGTGAGTTTCACCACTTCGCCGCGCTTGGTTACACGGCGCTTCACGGGATCGAGGTGGATCTCGCCGATCTCCATGGGCGCATCTTCGGGCCGCGCAGGAGCGCGCACGCGCCGCACGGCGCTGCGAATGCGCGCGATCAGCTCGCGCGTGCTGAAGGGTTTGGTCACGTAATCGTCGGCGCCCAGGTCGAGCGCCTCCACTTTGTCCTCCTCGTCGTCTCGCACCGTCAACATCAGCACGGGCAGGCGCGGCGCGATGGCGCGAATGCGCCGGAGCGTCTCAATGCCGCCGATGCCCGGCATATTGATGTCGAGCAGCACCGCGTCGTACGTGGCGCTGCGCAGAGCCTGCAGGGCTTCTTCGCCGCGCGAGGCCTCGGCCACCTGGAAGCCCAGTTCCATCAGCGGCGGGCGCAAGGCCCGGCGGATCGCTGGTTCGTCGTCCACCACCAGAATGCGGATCGCTTGCTGTATCGTCACGAAGTCTCCTTTGTCAGCGGAATGGCGGCAAAAAACGTGGTGCCTTCCTGCTCGTCGCTGGTCACCCAAACGTAGCCGCCGTGGATTTGCGCCGCGCGCTTGGCCACGGAAAGTCCGATCCCTGTCCCCGGTGCGCGGTTGGCGTAGCCCGAAGAGCGGTAGTAGCGGTCGAAGATGCGCTCGCGGTCGGCCATGGGAATCACCGGTCCGTAGCTATGCACGGAAAAGATCGCCTCGGCGCCGGCGTTGAGAACCCGGATGGTGATGACGGTCCCGAAGTTCGCATACTTGCACGCGTTGTCAATGTACTGGGTCAGCAGCATCACCAGCAACTGCCGGTCGCATTGCAGCGCCAGGTCCTCGTCGTCGATTTCGATCGCCACTTTCATGCTGGCCAGCCGTTCTTTGAGGCTGGTCACGACTTCTTCGACCAATGTTCCCGCGTTCACGCGCTCCACATGAATGGCGACGTCGTCGGCATCGAGCTTGGCCGTGGTGAGCAGGCGCGTGGTCAGCTCGCCCAGCAGGCTGGTCTGCTCGTCGATGAGCGAGACCAGCTCCGCCTGCCCCGGCGAAAGACGGCCCATCTCGGTTAAGCCAGTCGATGCCGCGCGAATCGCGGTCAGCGGCGTCT
>CAVXOO010000175.1:0-17995 GCA_963762945.1 uncultured Acidobacteriaceae bacterium
CTTGACGAATCGAAGGTCCACCCGGCTCCGGGCAGACAGTGCTTGGGCGAATGGATGGTGCTGCCGGTTCTCTGCGAGGGGAAATAGGCGATAAACAGGTCGATGGGGGCCGGCTGTCCCTGCCGGATGTAATTGCGCGACAGGAAATCTCCGTCTCCAAGCACATCCCGGGTCTCCTGGTCGATGGGCAAATCCATGCCCGCCCAGCCGGAGATGGTATCCGGAAACTGCTCCAGGGGGGCGCGCGCGGGAAGCTCATCGTGGCCCGGCCTGGCATACAAGACGACGACCGCGCCGGCAAGCATCAGCGCAACCGTCCAGAAACGCAGCCGGTTCATGCCTGCCTCCTTTTTATATGAGCCAAGCTCATCGCCCAATCCACCGCGACCAAACAGGCGAGCGAGACCAGGAACATCACCCAGCCGGAAAACTCGTGAAAGAAGCCCATCGCCTTCTCCGGATCCCAGTACTGAACGCTCAAGCCGGTTCCCAGCAGGCGCACGGCATTCGCGGCAATGGCAATCGGAACACTGGCAAGGGCCAGTGCCACGCGGCGCACCGTGGAGCGTTCCAGAAAATAGCCGTAGAAGATGGCCAGCGTCAGCAGGCTCATCAAGGAGCGAATCCCGCTGCAAGCCTCGGCGACCTCCAGGTTCATCGCAGGCAGCTGGATGACATTGCCCTCGCGCAAGACGGGTACGCCAACGAACTGCAGCAAGACAGTGGCCAGCTTCGAGGCCAGTATCTGTAGCGGAAAGGTGATCTGCGTGTAGAGAATCGCGGGAATGGGAATGGCCAGCAGCAGGACCAGGAGGGCGAAGCGCATCTCCCCCAAGAGCTTTCCGCCGCCAAAGCCGAGCGTCAGGCCGGCCAGCACCATGACCAGCGAGATGCGGGAAAGAAACAGCTCCGACCCATAGACGCCCAGAATCAGCACCAGCAGCCCCAAAAACACCAGCGCCGCGCCACTCCAGGCCGGGGTCTTGGCAACGGCGAGAAGCCTCTCCCGTTTCTTCCACAACACGTAAGCGGCGAAGGGCGGTACCAGAAAGCCGTGGGAAAAGTCCGGAATCTGCCACCAGTCAGTCACTAGCTTTGCCAGAACCCGGGCATAAGCCACCGCGACAAGCACGGCGATCAGCAACGTGCCCCAAAGGAGATTTCCGTCCCGCGGAAGCCATGGGTTTCCGGCACTTTGCCGGTTCTTTGCGTCTTGGGCTATGGTAGTCAACATACGATCACAGTCACGCTACATCCAGAAGCTATCTATTGGCAATCCTAGCAATCCGAGTGCCGAAAGCCAATCGTCCCGCACCCCTGGCATTTCTGATGATTCGGCAGACCTGGGAGAGGTGTTCGGTCGGGAAAGTGGAAGGTTGTTTCCACTCTTATTGAACGAACTAGGGAAAAATTGGTAGTCTTAATAGGAAAAACATTTCCCTCTATCAAGCACATTCGCTTACTCAACGGTCGGAAATCATCGGAAAGACACGGTCATCGCTGATCCCGTAATCTGGCCACAGTTTGGAACCAGTATTGCTAATGCAGGGGTGTAGCCCTGTGAATCTCTATGGCAGATAGTTCGACCATTCCCGGCCCCAAGCGGCACATGAAGCACGGTGCCCCGGTATCGGGCCAATTGCAACCCGGAATCGCCCGCATTGCGGAGTCTGACTGCCCTGTTCTGATCGCGGGAGAACATGGCGTCGGCAAGCGGTTGATCGCCCGCCAGATCCACGCAATGTCGCGACGGTCTCGCGGCCCGTATACCGAATTGGAGTGCGTCGAAGCCACCGAACAGGCTCTTTCTGACCTGCTCTCCAACAGGGGAACCTTGTACCTGGCGGAAATTGCCGATTTGAGCCCCAATCTGCAGGAATGGCTGGTTAATGACTGCCACCATCGGGATTGGTCCGAAAGCTGCCGCCTGGTGTGCGGCACCAACCGGGAACTGCTCGACGAAGTCAGGGACGGGCACATGCGCGAGGATCTTTGTTACTTCGTCTCGGCCGTGACGCTTCACATCGCTCCGCTGCGCTTCCGCAAAGCCGAGATTTTGTCCATCGCGGATGACCTGCTGGAACACTATGCGCGGCAGTTTGACCGTCCCAAGCCGGTCTTAGGCGAGGAGATTAGCGGCTTCCTGATGGAGCACCCATGGCCCGATAATCTGGCAGAGCTGGAAACCGCCATGAAGACCATAGCCGCAATTGACGATCCATCCATCTCTCTCGCCGCGCTAAAAGCCGCGGCCGCGGCTACGAAACTAAACGCCAATCGGCGAGCCCGCCCCTTGAAACAGGCTGCGCGGGTGGCATCCAATCAGATCGAGCGCCGCATGATCTCTGAGGTGATGGCCGCGACTGGCGGCAACCGCAAGCGCGCCGCAGATGAGCTCGGAATCAGCTACAAGGCCCTGCTTTACAAACTCAAACAGGCGGGAATCGATTCTCCGCCTGCATCGAACCGTACCGGAGTTGGACGATGAAAACTGGAATACTTCTGACGATTGCCTTTCTCGCGCCGTGTCTCTTGTGCTCCGCGCAGAATCAGGCCCCTGCGGCAACGCCCGCCGCAGCGCCGGCGCAGTTTGCCACGACCGCAAGCGATTCCTATGTGATCGGCGGCAACGACGTGCTGGCCATCACGGTGTGGAAGGAGCCGACGCTCTCGGGCTCCGTCCTGGTTCGTCCCGATGGCATGATCTCCATGCCGCTGGTGGGCGATGTTCAGGCCGCCGGTCTCACGCCCCTTCATTTGGCCGATCAGATCACTGCCAAGCTGAAAAAGTTTGTGCAGGACCCCAACGTTTCCGTGGTCGTGGCCGCAATTCACAGCAAAGTTATCTACATGATTGGCGAAGTGGGGAGGACTGGCCCCCTGGAGATGACACCCAATATGACTCTGCTCGAAGCCATCAGCAGCGCAGGCGGTCTTTCGGAGTTTGCCAACAAGAAGAAGATCTACATTCTGCGCGACGTGGGCGGAAAGCGCCAGAAGATTCCCGTGCGTTACAAAGAGGCGCTTGCGGGCAATCGCGCGCTTGACCTCCCACTCGAACCCGGTGACACCGTCGTTATTCCATAAGGCCTACGAATGAAAGTTCTTATCGCCATAATGATACTGTTCGGGGTGGCTGCCGCCGTGCGCGCGCAGGTCACGCCGGAAGCGACCAGCCAGATCAAGGTCGGCGTCAGTGGAACTCTGACTTACTCCGCGCGTTACTCGCAGATTGCCGAGTTCTACGGCGGCACAACGGCACAACTGGCAAATCTCTCCGGAAGCTTTGGCTATTCAACCACCAGCGAGCGCCGTCCCACGTCGATCACCCTCGGCGCTGGCGATAGTTGGGGAATCTCCGGCTTTACTTTTAACGGCGGACCATACGAAGACCTGTCGGTTTCGCAGGGCTTTGCCGGGCAGTATTGGTCTCTGCAATTGAGCGATACCGTAAGCTATCACAGAGGTATCCCCATCGAGGAACTTAATTCCACCTCTTCAGCAGCCGAACCGATTCTCACGCTCGAAACGAACGTTGTGGATAACGATGTTAATGTCGCGTATCGTTATAAACTCAGCGGATTTACGTCGCTGAACTTCGGCGGTTCCTATAACCAGCTCGATTACCCCGATGGCAATGGCCGGGGTACAAACTCGTTGACGGCTAACGGCGGGCTGAACCATCGCCTCAATGCCCGGAACGAGATCTTTGGCCAGTACATGTATTCTGAGTTCAGCTACAGCGGCAGCAATCTCACCATCGATGCCAATTCTGCTGTGGCGGGCTGGCAGCATACATGGACCCGTCGGATATCTTCAAGCGTCGCCGCCGGGCCGCAATGGATTACCTTCAACTCCAGCACCCCCATACCGTCTTTCACCGGGTACTCGCTCAATGCATCGGTTACCGACACCTTGAGAGTCGGCATCGCGGGCCTCGGTGTGACGCACGGAGTCAATGGCGGCGGAGGCTATCTTTACGGCTCGGAAACGGACAGTGTTACCGGAACCTTCAGCCGCAGTTTCGGGCACCGGACCAGAAGTCAAATCACGCTTGGATTGAGCGCGGGTTACACCCGCTCAAATACTCTGAGTGCGGCAGAATCCACAATTCTGGGCGGGCAGGGAGAGGGAAGCTACGCCTCGAAGCACGGTAGTGCGAATGCCAGCAGGCATCTAGGACGTCTATTCACCGCCTATCTCAGCTACAGCGGGACGGCGCAGTCGTTGGGTTCGTCGTCTCCGGGCGGGGCCCTCAACGGCTTATTCCAATCGGTTGGTTTTGGCATCGGTTTTACACCCCCGCAGATACATCTACGACACTAAAGAAGGAGGCCTATGCTCGGGCATCGCGAACTGGCGTTTCAGGACTACATGGGTATTCTCAAGCGGCGGCTTTGGCTGGTGCTCCTATCGGTCCTCGTGTGTCTCGGCGTTGCCGTCGGGGTCACATTCTGGATTGCACCCCAATATATGTCGCAGACACTGGTGCTGATCGAGCAGCAGAAAGTGCCGACCGACTATGTGACTCCGGTTCTCACCGAAGATCTGAACGAGCGCCTGGCCTCGCTGCGGGAGCAGATCCTCAGCCGCTCGCGTCTGGAGCCGATCATTCAGCGCTTCAACCTGTTTGCGGGCAACGGAGCCAACATGGACGATCGCGTCGCCGCCACCCAGAAAGCGATTGAGGTCAAGCCAATTAACGCCGGCCCCCGCGGCATGCCCGGCTTCTACATCATGTTCAAGGCCGGGGACCCGCGGACTGCGCAGCAAGTGTGCAGCGAAATCACATCTCTTTTCGTCAGTGAGAATCTCAATGCCCGCGAAGAATCCGCGGAAGGCACCACGGAATTTTTAAAGCAGCAACTAGCCGATGCCAAGACGAACCTGGACCAGCAGGATGCAAAGCTTGCGGAGTTCGAGCGGAAATACATCGGCCGCCTGCCTAACCAGGAGACTTCGAACGAAGGTACGCTCCAGTCGCTGACCTCGCAGCTGGACGCCGCCACGCAGTCTCTGGACCGCTTGGAGGAAAACGAAACCTTCATCGAAGCCAACATCACGGCGCATGCGCGCGATCCGCGCGACACTGGCACCGGCGCAACGATCACGCCCGACGACAAATTGAAGGAGCTCAAGGATCTCGAAGAGCAGAAGAAGAACCTGGACGCCCTTTACACGCCGGACTACCCGGATGTGCAGGCCATCAACCGCAGGATTGCCGAGCTGCAGGCTGAGATCGCGCAGGGTTCGGCCCCAGCGGCTCCCGGCAAGGGCTCGCCCTCGGCAAATCAGTCCGATTCTCCCCAGGTCGCGCAGCAAAGGGCGCAATTGAGGGCGGTGCAGCAGGCGATAATCGCCGGCAAAGAGGAACAGGAACAGATCAAGAAAAAGATACAGGCCTACGAGGCGCGCATCGACTCCAGTCCGCTGGTCGAGCAGGAGTATAAACAGGTCACGCGCGATCACGATATTGCCTCGCAATTCTATGACAGCCTGCTGAAGAAAATGGATGAATCGTCCATGGCGACGGCGCTCGAACATCGCCAGGAAGGTGAGCAGTTCCGCGTCATGGATCCGCCCAATCTTCCCGACGCGCCCTCCTATCCCAATCGACCGAAGTTTGCGGCCGTGGGCTTGGCGGGCGGTCTGGTTCTGGGCCTTTTGCTGGCCACATTGCTCGAATATCGCGATACGACGCTGCGCTCGGAGCTGGATGTCTGGGCATTCACCAAGTTGCCGACTCTGGCCGCCCTCTCTCATATCGATGGCCTTCCCAAGAATGCCCGGGATCCGGACGGCGCAAAGAGCTTTGCCAATCGGGAGTTTCCGGCAGAGAGCATGGGCGGATAGTCATGTACGAAAAATATTTCGGCCTTCGCGCCTCGCCATTCGGGACCAGCCCGGATCCGCGCTTCTTGTGCCTGCTCCCGCAGATTCGCGATACCCTGGCGTCGCTGCAATACGGGATTGCCTCACGCAGAGGCTTTGTCGTATTGACCGGCGAAGTGGGCACGGGCAAGACCACCCTGCTCAAAGCCGTCCTGAGCACCTTCGTCAAGGTTCGTGTTTCCTCGGCCTTCGTATTCAATCCACGCCTCGACGTGCACGATTTTCTCGACTTTGTGCTTACCGAGTTCGATGTTCCGGTGAAGCGGCGCACCAAGGCCGGCATGCTGCTGGAATTGAATAGCTGGATGATCGACCGCTATCGCGAGGGCGGTCTCTGTGTCATCGCCGTCGACGAGGCGCAGAACCTCACCTGGGACCTGATGGAAGAGATTCGCCTGCTCACTAATCTGGAAACCTCTTCCGACAAGCTGCTGCAGATCGTGCTCTCGGGCCAGCCGGAACTGGAAAAGAAGCTCAACGACCCGCGCGTCCGCCAGTTGCGGCAGCGCATAGCGGTTTGGTGCAAGACGTATCCGCTTACCGCCGAGCAGACGCCCATTTACATCTCCGAACGGCTGCGCATCGCGGGCGCCACCCAGCCTTTGTTCACTCCCGCGGCCATGGATCTGGTGCATGCCATCGCCAAAGGCATTCCACGCCTCATCAACCTCATCTGCGAACACGCCATGATCTGTGCGTATTCGGAGCAGACACAGCTTATCTCCCCGAGGGTGATCGAAGCCGTGCGTGGGGAACTCAATCTTGAGCAACTCCCCTTTGGACTTGCTCCCGGAGGCGCGGACAAGCTCCGGGAAGCGAGTCTGGACAAGGATATCTCGCAATTCATGGCCCCTTTTCGCGGGCCGCTTGACGAGTCAGAGGACACAGCGCAATGAGCTATATTTACGATGCCCTTTTGAGAGCTGAACGCGAACGGCAAAACCAGCCGCCTGAGCGCGACGATCGCAAGGCCCCGCCAGCGCCGAGCGAACCTGCCTTGCCTCGCCCGCCGGAAGAGTTCGATGCCGACTCCGCCCCCATCGCGCAATACGCGTGGAGTCCATTTCTTCCTTCCTTCCCCACTCTGGCAAAGCATGGCGGCGGACTCGAGCAGTTTCGCAGCCTTCGCTCGCACATCTATCAGGCCCGCAACGAGACCCGTCTCAAGACCATTCTCGTTTCCAGCGGCATGCCTTCAGAAGGCAAGAGCTTCGTTACCGCGAATCTGGCTATGAGCCTGGCCAGAAACAGCGGCAACCGGACCTTGCTCATTGACGGCGACCTGCGGCGCCCATCTCTCCATATGCTGCTGGGGGCCCCCAACGATGTCGGCCTTGCGGACTATCTGGCGGGAACCGCGGAACTGCCCGCCATCATGCAGCGCTACTCCGATAGCAGCGCGAACGGCGCCGACGGAACCCCCGACCTGGCCAATCTCACCTTCATCCCCACCGGCACGATTCATCAAAACGCCTCCGAACTTATTTCCAATCGGCGCATCAAGGACCTGATCTCCACGCTCTCGGCATCGTTCGACTGGATTCTCATCGACTCGCCTCCGGCCCTGGTTTTTTCCGACGCGGTGGATCTGGCCCGCGCCGCGGATGCGGTGCTTTTGGTGGTGCGCGGGGCGCGAACTACTTACGAAGTCGCGCAGCGGGCCAAGACCAGCTTTGCCAACTCGCAAATCCTGGGCGTTGTGCTCAACGACATCAAGAATCCCCCGCGCCGCGAGTCTTACTACGACTACTACTACGGTAGGAAAGACGTAAAGGAATCTGCCGCGGAAGCATCGGAACAGGATTCGCAATGATCCGGCTCTTCAACGTCTACTATTCGACGCGCACGGTCATACGCGTGCTCGGCGAAGTCCCCTTGGTGGCCGGTTCGTTTTTGATTGCCGCTCTTTGGTTGTCCGGGCCCGACCCATCGATTCCCTTGCTCTACGAAAATGGCCTGCTGAAGATCGCCGCCCTCACGGTCTTCACACTTCTGTTGACGTACTATTTCGATCTTTACGAACCACAGCACATCTCCGGCGGCTTTGAGATCTACTTCCGCATTCTCCTGGTTTTGAGCGCGCTTTCTTTTGTTTTGGCGGCGCTTCTCTATTGGGATCCCGACTTTGCGTTCGGGCCCAATGTTTTCGTTGTCGGCGTGGCGATTCTGGCCGTGACCCTGCTGGTTTGGCGCTCCGTCTACGAGTGGGTCGGCAATCTTCCGGTTTTTCGGGAAAAGGTGTACGTCCTGGGCCACGGCACGCGCGCGGACAGCGTGATCGAGTTGCTGCGCAAACGGCGCGACGCCGGCATGGACGTGATTCCGCGCGATAGCCTTGCCGTTTCTTCAGATGGACCCGGAGGCAGCTACGCCGCGGAACTCGATGCCCTCAGCTTGCTTCGTCCGCGGGTGGATCGCGTGATTGTGGCCATTGAGGAGCGGCGAGGGTCCATGCCGCTGCACGAGCTTCTCGACTTGCGGTATATGGGTTTCTCGATCGATGACGCCAACGCGCTTGTCGAACGGCTCGAAGGCAAACTGCCGCTCGAGGGACTGATTCCGAGCAGCCTCATCTTTACCGACGGCTTCAAGATCGGCTCTGCCAAGCTGCTGATCCGGCGGCTGGTCTCATTTGCCGTGTCGTTGACCGGGCTGCTTCTCTGTTTACCTTTTATCCCGTTCATTATGCTGGCAGTGCGGCTTTCCTCGCCAGGGCCCATCTTCTTCCGGCAAGCGCGTGTCGGACGCCATAGCCGGCCCTTCATGCTGATTAAGTTCAGAACCATGAGAGATGACGCTGAAACCGATGGCGCAATCTGGGCCAGTGCCAACGACTCTCGTGTCACTGCGGTGGGAAGATTTCTGCGCAAGTCCCGGCTCGATGAGATTCCCCAACTGTGGAACGTGCTGAAAGGGGACATGAGTTTTGTCGGCCCGCGGCCTGAGCGCCCCGAGTTTGTCGGCTGGCTGGCCAAGGAAATCCCCTTCTATGAGTTGCGGCATATGATTCGTCCGGGAATCACGGGCTGGGCGCAGGTGCGGTATCATTACGGCGCCAGCCTGGAGGAGTCGAAGCGGAAGCTCGAATACGATTTGTACTACGTAAAGCACCTGGCACTCGGACTCGACCTTCTGATCATGTTCGAGACGATTAAGATCATCATGCTGGGAAGAGGCGCAAGATGAAGACCGCGCTGTGGATATCCGTGGGCATAGTGGCCTATGTCTATATCGGGTATCCCCTCATCATGTGGGCATTTGCGCGCTTGCTGAAGAGGCGGTCCGCCGTGGCCGAGATCAGTCCCAGCGTGAGCATCGTGCTCGCGGTGCGCAACGGGATGGCCCTGCTCCCGTGGAAGATGACCCACCTCTTCGACCTCGATTATCCAAACATCAAAGAGATCATTGTGGTTTCAGACGGCTCAACCGATGGCACCGCGGAGTTCCTTGGCCGTCTTTCCGATCCGAGATTGAAAACCATTCTCCTCGACGAGCATCGCGGTAAGGCGGTCGCGCTGAACGCCGGCATGAAGGAGGCCACCGCGGATGTGCTCCTGTTTGTCGATATTCGGCCCAGAATTGCTCCGGGGGCGGTGCAGAACCTGGTGACCCGCTTCGCAGATCCCATGGTCGGTTGCGTTGCCGGCGAACTGGTGCTGGTTCAGGATAGGCAGAATCCTGTTGCGGGCGCGGTGGGAGGACTTTATTGGCGCTACGAGCAATGGATTCGGAAATGTGAAGCCAGTTACGACTCGCCTGTCGGTGTGTATGGGGGGTTCTACGCCATTCGCCGCGCTCTCGCCGTCCCCCAACCGGAGGGAATCATTCTGGACGATATGTTTCAACCGCTTTCGATTATTCGCCAGGGCTACCGCTCGGTTCTCGAGCCCAGAGCGTTTGTCTACGACGAATGGCCGCAGAAGACAAGCGCCGAGTTTCATCGCAAGGTGCGCACATTGGCAGGCAATTTCCAGCTCATGCAGCTTGCGCCGTGGGTGCTCTCGCCGCAGAATCGCGTCTTCTTTCAACTTTTTTCGCACAAAATCCTGCGCCTCTTCGTCCCCTATCTGTTTATATCGGCCCTACTCGCCTCTATCCTGCTTGCCGGAGGTTCGCGCTTCTATGCCGCGCTCGCCGGTCTTCAGTTGCTCGTCCTCTTGCTCGCGCTCGTCAGCCTCCGATCCGGAATTCCCCTGATCGGCCGCATTGGCGCGCCCATTGGCGCGTTGCTTATGCTGAATACCGCTGCGGTCGTCGGACTCTATAAATTTCTTGTCACGCGAGGCCCGCTTTGGCGAATCTGGGAAGCGAATCGTTCCCCGGCTGCCGGCCAATCCTCCGGCGCGCCTCCGGCGGATTCTTCTGAGGACGGCAAGAAGAATAAAGACACCTAAGGGGTGCCCAGCGTATTCTGATTTCGCCCGCAAAAAGGGAAACCCACCAGCCATGAGAAACCGCAAAAGAGTTCTTTACATCTCAGTTCTTGGAGTCCTCGCGGCATTTGCCGTCCTTACCGTGCAGCGCTGGGTGGTTCGCGCCGCAAGAGTGCAGCACGCGGTTGAGCCTGCGCCTTATTTCCCGCCAGGCGCCATCTGGACCCAGGACATTAGCCACGCTCCGCTCGATCCGCAATCCTCGGCGATCATCGATTGGCTCGCCGACGCGGGCGGATGGGGCAATCGCAACCGGATGCAGGTGGACTGGAGTCTACGGGTTCTCACCGCCGACGCATCGACCCCCAAGGTTCGCTTCCGCAGGGGGCATCCTTTTTATATGCCGGATTCCGACGATGTACCCTCCATCCCTCTTCCACAGGGAGGGGGTCTTGAACAGGAAGATGGCTATCGTTGCGACCATCGCGGCGATTGTCATCTGATCGTAGCCGACCGCGCCGAAGGCAAACTCTACGAGGCCTTTGCCGCCGATTACGCCGATGGGGCGATCAGCGCCTCTCAACTTACCGTCTGGGATCTCAACAAGATTTATCCGCCTTCCGGCCGCGGAGACCAGTGCACCAGCGCCGATGCTGCCGGCCTGCCCATTGCCCCGTTGCTCTTTACTGCTGACGAACTCGCTGCTGGCAGTATCAACCACGCCATTCGCTTCGTTCTACCCAACGACAGAATACGCGCGCATGTTTTCGTGCATCCCGCTACACATGGCGGCACACCCAAGGGAGCGGATCTGGCGCCACCGTTCGGCTCGCTGTTCCGCCTCAAGGCCTCCTTCGATATGTCGCAGCTTTCACCCACCGCTCGCGTGGTTGCCCGCGCCATGCAGAAATACGGAATGTACCTGTCCGACGGAGGCAGTATCGCTCTCTCCGCGCAAAATGACAGAGATACAAATACCAAATACGCCGACCTCGGCTTTGATACACACGCTCTGTATCCGATGCAGGTTTCGGACTTTGAGGTCGTGCAAATGCCCCCTCCAATTCCGTTAACTTATAGCTGCGTACGCAACAAGTGAGATAGACACGAGGGCGCAGATTCAATGCGGAAGAACGCCGTGAAAGTTAGCTTTGACAGATATGCCTGAGCCTCAGACAACTGCACCGGAGAGCAGCCATTCGGGCAGGGATTCATCCACGGCAAAAGAGAGCCTGCGAAGGCCCATGCTGATGTTCGTCGTGGGCTTGCTGCCAACCAAAATCGGCAGCATGGAGCGTTTCTTTCAATACCTTGCTGCGGCTCTTGATCGCGCCGGATGGGATACCGTCTTGTGCTTCGACGGGGCTATCTCGGCGGAGTTCAAAGAGTATTTCAGCAAACCCTACTTGACGGTTGAGCGATTGGACCATCAGGGGCAGCTTGGCTTCGCCTGCGCCGGCGCGCTCTGGAAGCTCCTCCGCAAGCATCGCCCGCGTATCTTCGTCTATGCATTCCATGGTGTCCTGCGCTGCTTCCCATGGCTGGCCAAGGCTGCGAGATCGAAGCGCATCTTCTTCAACGACCACTCATCGCGGCCGCACGGTCAAATCGCAGCCCCGCTGTCTCTTCCCAAAAGAATCGTCGGCCGTCTTCTGACCGCACCGTTGACTTCAATTGTCAGCGTATCGGAGTTTACGCGTAAGACCGGAGACACCTTTGGCATAACATCCGCTCCGAACATTGTGGTAAAAAACGGCGTCGAGGTTCGCCCTATCGACGCGGAGCGGGGAAGTAGATTCCGGCAGAAGTTCGGCATCCCTGATCGAGACTTATTAGTTACCCAGGTCTGTTGGATGGTAGAGGCGAAGGGCGTCAAAACGATTCTCCAGGCCGCCAGCATGCTTCTTCAAAAACGGAAAGGCATTCATTTCTTGCTGATTGGAGATGGCGAGGAACTTCCAAATTATCGCCGGCTTGCGATCGAACTTGGAATCGCTCAATCAGTAACCTTTACAGGGATCCTGAGCAACCCCACGGAAATTGGGGTCTTCGACGCAAGCGATGTCTATTGCCAGCCCTCCATCTGGCAGGAGGCGAGCGGCTTGGCTGTGCTCGAGGCCATGTCATTCAAGTTGCCCGTCATCGCCAGCAATACCGGCGGCCTGCCCGATAATGTTCATCACGGCCAGACCGGCATTCTCGTGCCCGTGGGCGAAATCGACAAGCTCTGTGCGGCTCTGGAAGAGCTTCTTGATAACTCCGACCGGCGAAGGACTTTGGGAGAAGCCGGGTATCAGTTAGTTCTTCGTGAACATAGGATCGAGGATACAATCCGCAAGTACGTGGATATCTTTCTTGATCGCGCGCCAACGCCGAGAACCTGAAAGGATGGCTATGCCCGATCCGACTTGGTTTGCGGACCGTTCCACAGACGCAATTCAGGATGTTGACAAACTTGCGCCATCCTCAGATGGGACCGTATCCGCCACAGCGCGAGCCCCTGGCGCGAAATGGAACGGGATGACGCTGGCGGCCATTGTTATCCTTGTTCTGTTTGCATATGTGGGTCCGGTCGCGCGATGCTTCACACGAGCGGAGATTAACTATAACGAAGGCTGGAATGCCTATAATGCCCGCGTCGCGACGACGCACGCTCTATATTCAGCCAAGCCCGCATGGACCGTCGTGAATTATCCTTTCTTGTCTTTTTTCATCGTTGGACACCTTGCGAAAATATTTGGGGACCCGCTTTACGTGGGGCGGGTCACGTCTCTCTTAGGGTTGCTCGTTTTTTCCTTCGCGGGATATTGCATTGTCCGGAAGTTGACGGGGCATCGTATGCCGGCTATCTATTCAGCCGTGTACTGTCTGTGGGCAATTCTGGTGATAAGCAACGGATATATAGCATCGGATGATCCTCAGATGCTGGCGCAGGCAGTAATCCTATGCGCATTCTATTTGTATATCAAGAGCAACAAGAGTAATTTATCTCTGTTTCTGGTTGCATTCCTGTTTATCCTCGGCGGCAATATCAAGCACAACCTGCTCGCGGCTCCATTGGCAGTCTTTGTCGATCTTATTGTTATCTCCCGCCGCAAAGCGGTATGGTATTCGATCTGGGGAGTTCTGCTGGGATGTGGATCGGTGTTTATCAACCGATGGATTGAAGGGCCGTTTTATTTGGCCCATATTCTGGCTCCCCGGACATTCTCATTCTCAAAGATGTTGAGCTGGCCCGCCGAGATATTCACAATCGTTATTCCTCTTTCCATTGGCATGATATGGTCCATTTTGAATATCGGCAATGCCACGCGACGCATTGTAAGTCTATATTTTCTTCTTTCATTTGTAGTTGGATTTGTGTTTTTCGGCGGCCGTGGCGCAACGGCGAATATGTTCTTCGATGGATTCATGGCAATCTCCATCATCATGGGGCTGATTCTCGATTCGATTTGGCATTCAAAGGCTCCGAGAATCCAAATCGAAGACCGCTACAAGTGGGTTGCGCCCTTGCTTTTTTGGCAGATCGCGTGTTCCAGCTACCCCCCGGTCCATTTTAGTGAGCTGCGGGCCAGACAAGTGCAGTTTGATTCCAGAGTCGCATTCTTAAAGGCACAGAGCGGCCCGGCAATCTGCGAAGACCTGTTGCAGTGTTACGTTGCTGGTAAGCCCTACGTATACGATCCTTTCAATAGCACGTCTCTGGTTGACTTGAAACTCCTTGACGCAGAGCCCATGGTGCAGAGAATCGCGGGACACGAATTCGGGGCTATACAGACAGATAGTCCTATAGCCGCAATGAGTCGGCCGAATGACCACTTTCCCGACGTGATTTTGGACGCAATTCAAGAGAATTATCGAATCGGAAAAGAGACCGGACGCAGCGTCATCTATGTTCCAAGATGATTAGGGACATTACGCCGATGAAATCAGGAAGGTTTCTAGAAAGAGCAGCAGTCAGGCGTTTTCCGGTCGTGTTCTGTCTCGAGATTTGCAATAGAGATCCATATAGCCATCCAGCATTCTCTCGAAACTGAAATGCGCCGCAAACGCCGCTTGTGCGTTTGCGGCAAATCGCTTTCGACCCTCGGTGTCTTTCGCCATCTGAAGAATCGCCGCGGCCATGCTGCCGGGGTCATTTATCTCCACGATAACTCCAGATCCGGCGAGCCGGACGGCCTCCGCTATGCCGCCAACGTCCGTCACAATTGCGGGCACGCCCAAGGAAAAGCCCTGCAACAGCGAGAGCGCCAGGCCTTCCGACCTTGACGACATCACAAACGCGTCGGCGCGGGAATAAAACGGAGCTACGTCATCCTGTTGTCCCCAAAAAGTTACCCGGCTGCCGATGCCCAATTCCGCTGCTAGGCTCTCAAGTGCGCTTCGTTCGCTGCCATCCCCCACGATCCAGAGTCGCAAACTCGGCATGGACGACTGGGCAATCCGGAAGGCCTGAAAAAGCAAGCCGAGGTTCTTAACGGGCTCGAGGCGGCCGACGTAGAGCAGAGTAAATCCAGTTTTCGCGGGACACGTTTCTATGGGCACTCGCCTGAGAGGGACAACGCCGTTGTAAACACGGACGATCTTCCGCGGCAGGATGCCGTGCATATTGCGAATATTTGTCGCTGTCGCATCGCAAACGCCGACGACCCAGTCACAGAACAAAGACGCGACGGCATACTTCAACTCTTCCGCGAGCTTGCGTGGCGGCGCAACGAGGCTATGCCTGGTGGAAACAACGCTCGCCGCACCCGCCAACCTCGCCGGCAACGCGGCATAGATGGCCGGCGTTGGATTATGCAGGTGGACAACGTCAGGGCGCAGTTCCCTGAAGGTGCGGGATAAGCTCCGCGCTGCGTCGAAGAGATGGGAGCCCACGTTCGCCTGCACGGAAAATCCTTCGTTTCTCATACGCGCGCCGATGCTCCCCAGAGCAGCGACCGCCAGCACGCACGGCGCATGCCCCAGTTCGCGCTGTCCTTGGCACATCTGCGCGACCAGAGTCTCCGCTCCTCCCACCTCCATGCTGTCGACCACGTGAACAATCTTCATCGTCGTGTGCGTGAGCCCCAAGAAGTTACAAGGTGAATAATCGGCCACTAATGATGGTGGCCCCAACTTATACTCGTTCCGGTCAGCGCGCCAAGTTAAGAATCCGCACCGCGACGTACACTAGCGTCAACGAGCCCATCATCAGCCCGACGGAGTAGATGAGGACGCGCCGGAGGGGAAGACGCGGAGGGGCCATTCCACGGCGCTGCGCCATCTCATACACCACCTCGGCCATGCCGCCGAGGAGAAACAGCGTCATTACAAAAGCTCGCGACAAGAACCATCCGGAAGCGAGAAAGCCGGCAAGTGACAAGAGCAGGCAATAGCCCAGACGATTGATCTCTGCCTTGTCAAGAGGAACGCCCTTCCACGCGTTAAAAGTGAGGAAGCCTTCCTCGGCCGGAGCATTCTCTGCATCCGTCAATTTCTTTGGCGAAGCAATCACCAGGGTGTCGCGCATGGTCGGCAAGAGGAAGAGCGACCAGAAGAATAACCCGACAAGCCCAAGTTCAGTGGCGCAAACAACAATGGAGTTATGAGCCGTGTGGCCAATGTAACCGGGCAGTTGATTTAACCCGATTCCAAAGATTGGATGGGATTTCAAAATCTGCAGGCTTTCACTCCAAAGCTCCGTACGATCGGCTCCGGCTTCGGCCGAGATAGCCCGCCCGCCGGTAAAATGTAATGCCATCGAGCCGGCAAACAAGACCGCTGCAATAACCGCAGCGGGTAATGTCCCGATACGGCGTCGGGCCGCAAGCAAGACGACCGCGAGCAAAGCCACCAAAGCGCCGCGCGAATGCGTGAGATAGATTCCATAAGAGAGAATGCACGCCGGCGCAATCACGAAGGCAACGGTGCGAATCCAGTTCTTCGTCCGCCAGAAGATGAAGAGCAGCGGAATCTCGCACACCAGGAGCTGACCGAAATCGTTCGGATCATGGACTTCTCCCAGCCCTCTGAGCCTATAAAACCACTCTCCCGCTTCGTCCTGCATTGGGAAAAGATAGGGATGATCAATTTCCCACAGTTTACTGGCATCGTTCTGAGAAGCGTCCGAACTGTAATTGTAAGGGCCACTACCGGGAGTTAAATGCCGCAGGTCCAGCGTCCCGTTGACGATAACGAACAGACAGACAAAGAGCAGCATGATAACAAGAATTTGTAACTTCTTTCGCGAGTCGCAGTGCAAAGAAACCAGAAAATAAGCATATAAACTTGGAATGAATCCGAGCCACGTGTTGACTGCCCCGCCTACCCAACGCATGGCAATGAACACCGAGAGAGATGCCGCCACGGAAAGTCCCGCCAGAGCAAGAGCCTGCGGCGTCCTGAAAACGAACGACCTCATCTTCGGTATTGAAACCAGCAAGAGGAGGACGGCGAGTATCAATTCAATGCGGAATTCTGCCAGCGGCCCAAAGAGCACGGGCGGCGTGAGAAAGCTGGCAACGAGATAGAGAACGGTCAGGAAGAAGCCCATCGTAGAATTGCCCAACGAGAACAGGGCATCTTGTACAGATTAACGCAGGAACCATCCGGCACGAGCAGCCGTATGCAACGCCGGAGCAAGCGAAGAAGAGGAGCGATACTCTGAGTGCGGCAAAGACTTGAATGGCTCGAGTCGGCCGGCAATCATGAGACGATCCGGTTCAGTCGGGAATTTGCCAGATTTCCCCATACCGTTGGCTCGCGAACGATCGCTCTCAATGCGAATTTGCCCAAACCCCGTCGCGATCCTGCTGTCTCCCGCGCTCTGGTGACTGCGACGAATCTTCAATTCGAAGTATGAAAACTCTCCGGAGGTCCCAGGTAGCTCGGCCGCAACGGGGCGTGACTCACGACGATGCGTTCGAGAACGACACCCGGATCGACCGCCAAAATCTTCAGCGTATGATATCCCGGGTTGGCGATGGTGAGTGGAATCGAGACGTGGCGCACCCCATCGCTTACGGCCTGCTCCCAGTCCTTCTGAGCATTGTGTTCGAGCTCGTCAACCACCGTGCGCGGTCCACCATCCACCGAGACGGCAAACCTGAGCCCACGCCCCGGAACGAAATTCAGGGTCGGCGCCAGTGTCGCCTGCATCTCGAAGTCTCCGGCGTCATACAAATACACTCTGTACACAAGTGAAGCTTTCGACTCCGCGTTGCTTTCGGCCGTCACCGGAAATACCGTCATCGCCGAGCGCGTTTCGCCGTAGCCGGGCAGTTCCTCCCAATGCGTCGCGCCATCCGGCGTGCGTTCCGAGGTATCCGCCGCTTCCATCGCCACGTACCCGTCGCTTTCTACGAATCCACGCACGTTTGTGCGCGTAATCGGCAATCGTAGCGCGCGCAGACCGTAGCTCATCGGGCTTCCTCCGCCCGCGCTCACCGTCACCTTTCCCTCGACATTGTCCTGGCCCGCGGGCAACTGGCTCCAATCCACGCGAAGCACCACCTTCTTCTCTTCCTCGCCCACCGTCCCTTCGCTCTCTGACGCGACGATCCACGGCGCGCTCGTCTGCACGGTGAACTTCGCGGGCGTTCTGCCGCGATCGAAGAGCGTAAGCGTCCGCGTTCGATCGGAGACAGAATCAATCGTCCCCAGCGAGAAACCGAACCGCCCCGGCGTCCGATCCAATGTCGCGCCGTCGGCATCCACACCCAGCGATCCCGTCTCCGGAACCTGAATCC
>CAVXOO010000176.1:0-12883 GCA_963762945.1 uncultured Acidobacteriaceae bacterium
CCGGTCTCGATCAATCGACGGCGCAATGCGGGCGACTCCGCGAGGCTCACCAGCCGGTCGGCCCATCCCTCCGCATCCTGCGATTCGGCGAGGAGCACATCTTTTCGCCATCCACAACATCCAGCCCTTCCGCGCCGATAGGGGTCGATACCACCGGAACCCCCGCCGCCATTGCCTCCGGAATCTTCAATCGCGTTCCGCCGCCGGTACGCAGCCGCACCACCGCCGCCAGCGCCCCGTGGTAGAACGGCCGCACATCGGGAACCGTGCCCTGACCGTGACCCCAGGCAACTCCCGCAGCGCGAGCACGGCGGGAAAAGGATTGGCGCCGACAATCGCCAACTCGGCCCCCTCCAGCCGCGGCGTCTGCCCGAACGATTCCCGGCCGATGCCTTCGTACCATTTGGCAAACCCGCACTGATGATGGTCCGGCAGCTCTGCCGCAGCCAGAGGCGCGGTTTTGCTGCCGATCTCCGCCAGCATGTTGCGTGCGTAAATCTTCACTTCGTTGCGGGCCGAGTCGATATTCATCAGCGCCACCAGGATGTGCAGAGCGTGGACCCGCTCGCCCAGAGATAGCGTGACCGATTCGGCGCCGTGAGCCGTCTGCTCGGCCGCGTGAGACGTGCGTTCGATGGAGCGGGCTGAGCCGTCAATATCGGTGATGTTGCTTTGCACCTCTTCGGTGGCTTTCTGCACGCGCTTCGACAGGTTGCGCACCTCATCGGCCACGACCGCAAAGCCACGCCCGTGTTCGCCCGCCCGAGCTGCCTCGATGGCGGCATTCAGTGCCAGCAGGTTGGTCTGATAGGCAATTTCGCGGATGGTTTGCGCAATCCTTCCGATCGCGCCCACCTGGGAAATGAGACCCTGGGAAGACTTGCGGCTCTCGGAGACGGATTGCGCCAGGCCGTTCAGCGTGCCCCCTACGGCCTTCATCGCGCGATCGGTTTCCGTGGCCACGCTCATCAGCGAGTCCGCGTTTTCCGCAGCCGACCGGCTCATGTTGCCGATCACCTGTTCGGCAAGCTTGGCGTCGCTGATGTTTCGCCACGATGCGTGGAAGGCCACGAGCTTTTCCTCGGCGCTCAAAACCGGGGTGAAGGCCAGAGCGAAGGTCACTCCGCCCAGGACGAGCTCTGTTGTGTGTTCCCGCGTAGTGCCAGCCGCTAGAGCGCGGAAGATCTTGCGAATGCGCTCCGGGTCCTTGTGAAACTGGTGAATCGAGCGCCCCTGCGCATGGCGCACATCGGCTCCGCGCAGGAGGGGGTTGAGCCGCTTGTGATTCAGGTTCATGGCTTCAGTGGCTGCGGGATTCATATAGAAGATGACGTTCTCCATCTTCTCGTCGGCTTCGCAGAGCATCTCGAGACTGGAAAGGGGTTCGAGCAGCCTTCGCGCGTACTCGAGGAGCTTCTCTCTCTCCGGTGAAAGTTTCTGCGCCTTGGCGGTTCGCTGCGCGGCGGGAGCAGAGCCCGCGAAGGGCGTGTGTGAACTCCGGCGCTGACGCGCAGGGTTCCGCGAGGATTTGCTGGCGGCGTCCGTTGCCGTGCCGATGACTTTAGCGGCGTGATGACGTTTGCCGATGACGGTGCTGGCCATGATGAGATCTCCTTCAGCGAGAAATTGCGGTCCCAACGGTCAGTCCGTCGAACCAGTTCAGGAAGCGTTTTACGTTTTCGCCCGCATAGATCGCCCCATGCTGCGGGCAGAGAATATCGATGTCGAGCTGGCGAACACGATCGATCCAGTCTTTTTTGGCGGCGCTGGAGGGCATCCAGCGCTCGTGGAAGAATTTGGCATGCTGGATGTGCTCGTCGAAAGCTTTGACGGACTCGCCACCCTGGCGGCCGCCGATCCAAATGCTGTGCCCGGGAGGCAGCAGCGCCGCGCCCACATCGCCGCTAAAGAAAACCTTCGCCTCTGGATCGTAGACATGGAAATTGGCGGAGGCGTGCAAATAATGCGCCGGCACGAACTCCAGCTTCTGACTCCCGACCATCATGCTTCCCCCTTCGTCGGGGATGCCGATCAGTTCCGCGCCCAGCGCTCCATAATGCCGGAGGAAACCTTCCCAGAGGCTCGGCACGTGCCATTGAATCTTATCGTTGCAGGCGTTCCAGAGAGGCAGGCTGGAAGCGATATCCGGGTCCTGATGGGACACAAATGCCTTGGCGACCGATGTCGGCGGCACCACCTCCGCCACGGCGGCCAGCACCTGCGGAAAGATCTCGAAGCCGCCAGGGTCGAGAACGACGCTTTGTCCGTTCGATTCCACAACGTAAACGTTCGAGTCGATTACGCGGCGCTCATCCTGGTCGTAGAGTACCCACCAGCGGTGATTGCCTGCTTCAAATACTGGCGCTGCTTTCATGCAGTACCTCCTCCAGTTCGCCGCGATATTTCCAGATCGCGTCTCGCACTTTGGCCACCGCGAGGCCCATTTCCTGAGATACGCGCATCAGCGGCGCACCGCTTTGCTCCGAGAGCGCGGCCTCGATTCTCCCATTGGTGACCACGTATTCCTGCTCGGCGATGCCTTCCTGAAGCCGGGCCACGGTTTCTACCAGCCTGCGCAGGATCACCACGCCCTCGGCCTCTTCCGTCGCAATGTTGTGCTGCCAGTTGGCATCAGACTGTGCAAGGAAATTGTCGACAGCGGCATTTCCGTTCGCCTGGACGGTGCGCCGGAATAACTCGTTGTAGCGGCCCTGCTGCAGAATGCGCATGTGAATGCGAACCAGCGGAGCGATCGACTGTTGCAACGGCGTTGCCGCCTCTTTCAGGTGCACGGCCTGCTCCCGAAATGCCTGTGCGACCACTCCGTAGCTGGCCAGCTTGTTGCCATGCCGTTTCACCAGGACCATGGCATTCAGGGCTCGCCGGTCGATCTCATGCAGCGAAAGCTCGATCGTGCGCCGCGTGCGGAACGACGCGTCCATGATCCGCATGATGCACTGGGTGTCCATCGAAAAACTCCTTAGGCCGCAGCCGGACTGGCCGCGCTCAGTGCCCCGGCGTCCAGGATCAGCACAACGTTGCCGCCCCCGGAGATCGTGGCGCCCTGGTAAAGATTGCGTCCGGTAAGAAAATCGATGGGCTTGACAACGGAATCCTCGTTGCCCAGCACCTCGGAGACGACGAAGAGGCCGCGCTCGGTTAAAACCCCCTCCACGCTTTCCGCCCCCAGGCGCAAAGGCCGGTTTTGAAGAATCGCGCCCAGGTCCACCAGAGGAACCGTCTGGGTGCCATCCACGCGGTAGCTCACCCGTCCGGCTAGACGATGCACGCGATCCTCCTCTAGGTCCGTCAGGCTGTCGATGGCGGAGATAGGCAATGCATAGATATCCTGCCGCACCCGCAAGTAAAGTACCGGCAGCACCGCCAGAGATAGCGGGAACTCCATCGCCACTCGCGTACTTTGGCCGAGCTGAGTTTCAATCGACAGGCGCCCGCGCAATCGCGTCGTGGATTCTTTCACTACGTCCATGCCCACACCGCGGCCGGACAGATCCGAGGCCTGCTCTTTTGTCGAGAAGCCGGGCAGGAAGATCAGTTCCAGTGCTTCCTGTTCCGTCAAGCCGGCGGCACGCTCCGGTGTGATGATTCCCTTTTCGATTGCTTTCAACGTCACCACGTGGCGATCGATGCCTTTGCCGTCATCGGAGACCTCGATACGGACCCTGTCGCCCAGATGAACTGCGGCGATGCGCAGCACCGCGGTGGGAGGCTTGTTGGCAGCCACGCGCACATCGGGCATCTCAATCCCGTGGTCCAGGCTGTTTCGGACCAGGTGGGTCATCGGGCCGGATAACGCGTCCACAACCGTCTTATCGATTTCAACGTTTTCCCCGACGATCTCGAGGCGAACTTCCTTTTTCAATTGCCGGGAAACGTCGCGCACAATCCGGGGCAGCTGCTGGAAAAGCCGCTTACACGGCTGCATGCGCAGGCGCATGACGGTACCCTGCAGATCGCTCACCGAAAGGTCCACTTCGCGGGCAATGCGGGTCATGTTCTCGTTTTCCTTGCCCAGCCCGCTCACCGCCGAGGTCAGCCGATTGCGCAGCAGCACCAGTTCACCAACCTGATTCATCACAGCGTCGAGCCGGTTGGCGTCAACGCGCAGGGAGTTCTCCACTGTTTCCGAACTCTTTGGAGCCGAAGGGGCCGCCGCTTGAGGAACAGCTTCTGTCGCATGAGGGAGGGCTTCGGCGGGGCCGACATTTTCTGCTGCGCGCGGCGATTGGTCTTCGAGTGTGAATGCCGATGTGGCTGCTGCGCCGTCAGCATGGAGCGAAATATTTTCCGCCGCGGAAGCCGTCCCCGCGGCGACCAAAACGCCGCCCTGCCCCGCATCCTCTGGCCCCGCATCTCCTGCTGCGACGCCCGCCAGAGCCTGAATGGTTTGGCCGAGATCCGCTGGTCCTGCATCCGGCGGCCTCTCCTCCGCCAGTTGGTGAAACATGTTCTCGATTACATCAATGCCTTTCAGGATTGCGTCGATCCGCTCGAATGTGATGGGCAGACTGTGGGAGCGCAGTTTATCGAGCAGAATCTTCGAGGTGGTGCGCCCAGTCCACCAGATGGTTGGCTTCCAAAAAACCCGCCCCGCCCTTAATGGTATGGAATGCACGAAAAATCGATGCCACGGCTTCGTCGTTACCGGGCTCGGTTTCGAGTCGCAGGGTGTCCTCCTGGGCGCGCTGCAGCAGCTCTTTGGACTCGATAAGGTAATCGTGCAGAATCTCCAGATCCATGGCCAAAACATCCGCCTTCCGAGCGCGCGCGCCGCCTTCGCATGCGCAACCCCCATACGCTCCATGAGGACGCGCACGGTACACTCTCATCTCTGTGCTGAAATCCTGAAAGAGTGACTCGTGCCAACCCCTGCACGTAAGGCGCCGGTCGCAGCTCAGGTAGATTAGTAATCCTTAATCCTTCGTGCACCGCCGCGCACAAAAAGGCCGGGAGGAGATCTCCTGGCCTTTTTTGTTTGTGCGTTGCGGTGCGGATTGCGATGAGGGCGGCGCATTCATCGGGTCTTATATGGACGTATGGTAGACTGCGGCTTTCGCTTCTCCCTGTGCTGTTCCCCGCTTCTTACTATCAATCTAAATTGCTCTACGCAGCCGGAAGCATCATGGCAAGTTCGGGCCCATGCACGGGTTCTCATCAAACAAAGGAGGTGTACCAAATGCGACTCATCAAGAACGTCAATATTTTCGGACCTGGGACCGGCGAAGTCGCAGATAAGTCGCGCCGGCAGGTTCTCATCGGCGGAGCCATCGTGGCGGCGGGAATAAGTTTGCCCCGCGCCGCCTCGGCTCTGTCAATCCACAACGGGCCCCTTTCACATTCCGCAAACGCGAAAGGAGAAACCATGTCTCACCATCTCGACTCACCAATTGCCAGGCAGGACGTTCGCCTCGACATCACCGATCTCTACACATTCCGCGGCCAGGCCGGCACGGTATTCGTAATCAATGTATGCCACTCTCTCGGACAGCCCAAGATTCCCGGTTACCATCCGGAGGGAATGTACGAATTCAAAGTCGATCTCAACGGCGACGCCGTTGAAGAAGTGACTTACCGAATCACGTTCGATGAGCGCGACGTACAAGGAAAGCAGCGCTATGCGGTGCGGCGCATTCGCGGCGCAGAGGCTATCGATCCCCACGCAGCCGGTACGGTCATCGCCGAGGGGACAACGGACGAGCCGGTGACCGCGCCGTCGGGTGTGCGCGTCTGGGCCGGTCACGCCGGTGACCCGTTCTGGATTGAGCCAACCGTACTGCACGCTGTGGGTCACGCGTTCCAGGACGGCACGGTTGTGAATCTCGGCAGTTGGGAACCGAGTCAGGCGATAAACTTTTTTGCCGGTCAAACGGTGTACGCGATTGTGTTGGAACTGCCGGACAGCGAGTTACTGGCTGGCGCAGACACCAATCGCCGGATCGGTGTGTGGGCCGTGGCCTCGCTCGCCACGGATGCCGGGGGATGGCGCTCGATCAACCGCATCGGCCTTCCCATGATCCCGCCGCTGTTTGCGCAGTACAACGAAGATCTCGGCAATCGTCTCAATGCCGGACGTCCGGCCGACGACTTCGCAACTTATGGAGAGGCTCTTGCCGGGAAGATGGCAGCCGTGGTTGCCGCATACGGAACGGCCGAAGATCCGCAAGCATATGGAGAAAAAATCGCGCACCGGCTGTTCCCAAACATGCTCCCTTACACGGTCGGCACGCAGGCATCGCTTGGCTTCACAGAGTGGAACGGCCGTTCCCTTACGGACAACGCACCCAATGTCATGTTTTCGACAGCGGCCAACACTCCCATCAGCCTCGGGATCGGCAAGGAATCGGTGACATCGAAGCCAATCAAAACGTTCCCCTACGTTCCGGCCGCGGTGTAAGGATCGATCGACTGGGCCGAAGTCTTCGCCTTCCCGCAAGGGAAAGCATTTTGCGATCTGCACCCTCAAAAAAGGCCAGGAGATACACTTCCGGCCTTTTCTTTTTCGCGAGCGGCGTCACGCGTTGCCAAACGCAGCGATCGCCGCGCCGCCAAAATCGCGATATCCGAATTGACAACTCGAGCATTGGCCAACGGACCCGGCGATTCTACGTCTTTTTGCCAAGCATTGATGATTCCGTAACACGAGTGGACCAGAGTACGCCTATCGCGACCTGTTCGACCGGTCTGGTCGATCCCCGGTAAATCCAAAATCCAAAATCCGAGAGGCTTCCCCCCATGCTCAGAAAAGCAGCAGCGTTATGTCTTGCCGCCGGTGCGTTTGCAACCGTTGCATTCGCCCAGCCACACCAAGTCCCCACCGGCATTCCGCGCCTCGATCATGTGTTTGTGATCATGATGGAGAATCACGGCTATCAGCAGGTAATCGATAATCCCAACGAACCGTATCTCAATAATCTGATCGCGCATGGCCAGGTGAACCTGGCCACCAACTATTTCGCCGTCGGACATCCCAGCCTAACCAACTATCTGGAGATTGTCGGTGGCTCGAACTTCGGCGTGCGCAGCGACAATGCGCCGAATTGGGGCAGCACAACTTGCTCGCCCAACATTGTTACCAGGTAGTGAACGCCGATAACGGCGGCGGTAACGCGCCCGTTCCAGTTGACATGGGGAATATCTGCCCGATCTCAGGCTCCGGCACAGACGCCGAAACGCCGCCCGTGGATACCTGGAATGAAGTTGCAGGACCATTTGTAGCCTTGGCCGACATCGATGGAGTGAAAGGAATCCCGGCCGCTCCAACGGTGGGACAAACCATCGGCGATCAACTTGCCTCGGCTGGCCTGGAGTGGAAGTCCTATCAGGAGAGTTTGCCGGTCGGGCCGATCTTCGGCGTGAATTACAGCAACAGCACAGTAACCAACCTGACTGACTTTACCAAGCTGGCCCCTCTCACGTCGTCCAACGTGGTGCAGGATTATGCGGTCAAGCACAACCCGTTCGCCTATTTCAAGAGCGTTCAGGATGGCAGCGAAGAAAACAACAGCCTTGCGAACGTCGTCGGATTTGACGGACCGGGCGGGCTTTACGCCGACCTGGCAAGCGGCCATCTCCCGACTTTAGCTTTCATCGCGCCGAATCAGTGCGACGACCAGCATGGAAGAAGCAATGCCGACGCGTTCTGCGCGTTCGATTACGGGCTAAACAACAGCGGCTACACCTACGGCACGCAGGTTGGCTTGAACCCCGGATTGATTCAGCAGGGCGACGTCACCATTGAGCGCCTTGTCGCGGGAATTCAGGCGTCTCCGGTCTGGAAAGAGGGACGCAACGCCATTGTGATCGTGTGGGACGAAAACGACTATAGCGGCAGCACCACGCAACTTGCAGGGCTGTTTCCGCCACAGAATCAGAATCGAGTCGTGCTCACGGTCCAGACGAACTTCAGAGGCGGCCATGGCGTCCAGAGCAGCAATTACTACAACAGCTATTCGCTCTTGAAGTCTATGGAGGCAGGGTTTCCGGCTCCCTTGCCTAAACCATGCTTGCGACAGAGACGTCGCTGTCATGTCCGATTTATTCGGAGATAGCGGCGGCGACGAATAGAAACGCTCCATCCCTCGGTGCCCCAGGTCTCGATTGTGAGACCTGGGGATTGAAACTCACGCTCCCGCGCCAGATTCCTGCGCGATGCAAGCCTGAGCGTGACTTTGCTTTTATGGTTCCGGCAGGAACGCGTTGGAGGGAACCAACTCGGCGAAACTCTCGCCGTAGAGCGTGACGGGTGCGCGTTCAAAGGCGCGCAGGTCGCGCCAATCGGCGGCCATCGCCGTCCAACAGACTGCGCCTTTGGCAAGGATGGTGCAAGCGGTCTCGAAGATGTATGGATTGCCCGGATGGCCTTTGGGCGTGCCCTTGGCGCGCTCGATCCAGAAAGCGTGGCTGCCCAATGTGTAGCGGCCTTCGACGGGGCCGGTCACGTCGAAGGTCTGCTTAAGGCCCTCCGCGGCGCCGTCGCCGAAGTTCTCGAGATCGCTCGGCGTCATGGTTTGCCCATAGCAGGCAAAGGGCAGCGCCGTTACTACGACGGCAGAGGCGGGCGCGCCGTGCTTGGCCGTTAACAGAACTTCCACGCACGCGTCGCCCTTTTTGCTCCCCGCCACGCCGGGAAACGGCGCCGTGACCTCGGGAGCCGGAGGCGGAGCCACCAACTCCCAGTCCGAGGGCAGTCTATAACTGAAGCCGACCTGACTGTTTTCGATTTGCACAGGCTGCGCGGCAGGCGCGGAGAGGGAAGCCGGTGCGGCCTGCGCTGGGGGTGCAGATTGCCGGGCCGTGGCGGCCTGCGTCTGCGCAAAAAGCGGCAGACTACAAAATAGAGAAGCGCAGAGAACGGCTCTCATAGTCCACCTCTACCTGGGCGCAAGTCTACCGCAGCGAATTGCACGCCACAACTTTTTTGAGGCAGCAGCAACGGCTACTTAATCAGAAACGCCGACGCCACCGACGCCACGCCCAGCACAGAGAAACCCAGCCCGAGGTACCAGTAGATGCGGCTGCGCGTCAGCAGCGTGACCGACGTAATCACAAGCGCGATCTCAAGCAGCGCTTCGGCCAGGTCGAAGCGGTCGGCGCGGGCTTCGGCCTTCTCGACTCTTTGTTGCGTCGCTTCGGCCTGATCCTGCTCAGTTTTCAGATCGTCGGCCCACTTTTTTTGGTGGTCGGCGTAGGATTTGGCAACTTTGTCTGCGGCGCGCTGGTCGGCAATCGTCACTACGCTGAGCAAATCGGCGGCCAGCTCTGTATCGTTGGCGCGAATCTTGTGCGCCTGATAATAGTTCCACTGGTCGGTCGCCTGGTTTTGAAAAATGATTGCTTCGGTGTGCGTGCGGTGGCCCAGCACCGTGGTCACAGCCACCAGCACCGCCAGCACACTCATGGTGAATGCAACGGGCCGCAGCGCCGATTCGTGCGCTCCGTGCTCCGCGTGTTCCTTGAGTTCCTGCGCTTCGTTGGCTTCCATCTTGAATCTCCCGCTTGTATTTTCGCCGCTGATTCAGCTTTCCTCAGCACTAACGAGCTAGAGGCTAGGAGCTAGCAGCTAGTAGCTATTTTCTCTTCCAGCGCACGCCGTCTTTCGAGTCTTCCAGAATCACGCCCTTTTCCGCGAGTTCGGCGCGAATCGCATCGGCGCGGGCAAAGTTGCGCGCCTTCTTGGCCGCGGTGCGCTCGGCCACCAGGGCTTCGACGGCCTCAGCGGTGAGCGATTGTGCGGCGATCAGCTCCGGAGCTGCCTCGCCGATGCGGCCCGACGCCTTCGCCCATTCCAACGCCCGGCGCGTGGGCTCGGCATCGCGATCCTCGAGCACGTCGAAGACGGCATCGAAATCCGCGAGCGCCGCGAGAATTGCATCGCGGCCGGCGGCGAAGAGCTGCCCCTGATCGATGGCGGAATTCGCCGCGCGCACCAGCTCGAAGATCGGCGCCAGCGCGTCGGCGGTGTTCAAGTCGTCGTTCAACGCCGCTAAGAACCCGGCGCGCGCGTTCTTTGCCGCCTCCTGCAGAGCAGGATTTCCGCCCGCCGCAAATGCACCCGTAGTCAGCCGCGCCTTAAACGTCCGCAGCCGGTCGATGGCTTTGGTCGCGTCCATCACACTGTCGAAGGTGAAGTTCATCTGATGCCGGTAGGGCACCGAAATCAGCGCCAGCCGGATCGCCGAGGCCTTGAAGCCTTTGAGCAGCAGGTCGCGCAAGGTGTAGAAATTGCCCTCGCTCTTCGACATTTTTCTGCCATCGACGAGCAGGAAGCGCACATGCATCCAGTGCCGCGCGAATTGCTTGTGCGTAGCGGTTTCGCTCTGCGCAATCTCGTTTTCGTGGTGCGGGAACATCAGGTCTTCGCCGCCGCAGTGCAGGTCGAAGCTGTCGCCGAGAAATTCCATCGCCATGGCCGAGCACTCGATGTGCCAGCCCGGACGGCCTGGCCCGATCGCCGTATCCCAGGAAGTTTCGCCGGGCTTGGGCGCCTTCCACAGCGCAAAGTCGCGCGCCGAGTCCTTCTCGTACTCGTCCACATCCACTCTGGCGCCGTTTTCCATGCCGGAGAGATCTTTTTTGCTGAGCTTGCCGTACTCGGGAAACGACTTGAGCCGGAAGTACCACGAGCCGTCGTCAACCTTGTAGGCCGCGCCCGCCGCCGCCAGCTTTTCGATCAGCTCCACCATCTGCGGGATGTGCTCTGTGGCCCGCGCAATCGTCTCCGGCCGCTCCACGCGCAGCGAATCGAGATCCTCGAAGAACGCATCCACATACTGCCTGGTGTAATCGCCGATCGCCACTCCCGCCGCGCCGGCGTTGCGGATAATCTTGTCGTCCACGTCGGTAATGTTCATTACGTGGCGCACGGATGTGCCGCCCAGGCGCAGAAAGCGCCGCAGAATGTCAATTTGCAAAAACGTGCGGAAGTTGCCGATGTGGCCGTAGTCGTAGACCGTGGGCCCGCAGGCATACATGCGCAGTGCCTTGCCGTCGGCAGGCTCGAGGGCATCCAATTGTCCCGTAAGGGTGTTGAAGAGGCGGAGGGTCATCGCGAACGCAGTTCGTGCCTAAGACAGTTCATCCATGGCATCGCTTTCGATTGTAGCAGCGCGCCTGCGCGCCGGAACGCGCAGGTAGTGTGTGAGCGTGAACAGAGCCGTCCCTCAGGGGCTAAAGCCCACCTCAACTTTTGGGCTTTTGCGGCACGACTGAAGTCGTGCCCTTTCGCGACGGTTTTAAACTGACCCTCTACGAATTCACACGAACTCCGGGGGTGCGAAAAGGGCGCGACTCTCACGCGAATCGACGTACTCAGGCGGCCTAGCCGAAGAGCGATGCCGACACCACGCCCAGAAAGACTACGATCAACCACCAGCCGAAGACGGCGATGTACCCGGCGCTGCGTTTTACTCCAGCCACCGCCGCCACGCCAATGCCCATCAGCACAGCCATCCAGATGGTCACGGCGTCGAACGCCGTCGCCAGCGCGTAGAGCGCCTTATTGGTCTCGACCGGATCGAGGAAAGCACCCAGGTTGGTCGGTGCATAATTCTTGATGTTGAATGACTCCGGCGCCATGCCCGCGTAGATCACCACCACGCCCAGCAGCACCTTTACCACCATCGGAAGCCATGCGTAGTAGATCACGGCAAAGACGTCCCCAAACTTCGCTCTGCCTCCGAATCCGAAATTGATGGTGCCCATCAGGACGGCGGCTACGATCAGGGCAATCACTAGGCCGAGGAGGGGTCCGGCCACGAAAAAGCCCTCCGTGATCGCATCGGAGATCTTGTAGCCTTGCTCCATTTGTTCTGGAGTGGCCTGCGCCATCCGCTCCTGGGCCTTGGGGCTCATGCGGATTTGGTTCTCCGTGACCGTCCTGATCCCGACCTTTTGAACAACAGCTCCAAACAGAATGTAGCCGGCCAGCCCCATCACAATCAGCGGGAGCCACCAGCTCCGGTTGCCGCGCTTGATGTCCGCAAAGGTCTTGGACGGCGCGGAGAAGATGCACGCCAGGCGCTGCCACTGCGTAAGGCCGGATAACTCACTGAGCCCTGGCTGCTGCGGGGCTAGCCCCGCGCTCTTGGCGGCCTGGGTCGGAAATTCGCTCATCGGATCTGCCTCTCACGTAGGGAATTGCGCACCCATCTATCGGAGCGGGACGATCTCCAACAGGGAAGTGCGTTTGCCCGCGATTGTACTCTCGGCGGCGGCTGGGAATCGAGTGAATTTTTTGCGCTGGGTCATTCGTCCGGTGTGCCGGTTCTTCGGCTTGCTGCGCTGCTCGTTGGCTCTCTGAGTCCAGCAGTTCCCCGGTCCCAGTCCCGCGGCTCCCAGGCCTCTGATCCTTGTTGCCCGCGGCCTTTGCTCTACACTCATTGCAGCAACGATTTCCTCGCGGAGGATCCTACTCCCTTGAAAAAAATGATTCTCTTCACCCTCGCTGCACTGGCTGCGCCAAGCCGATGGACTCACCACTAATCACTATTCTTCGGCACATCCCTGCCCAAAGCAGTCGCCAAAGCAATCTGGTGATCCTGCTCGTTCACCAGAATCTGCCGGATCTGTTCGCTCATCGCGAACTCGCCCAGCTCTTCGCATTGGCGAACGCGCCGGCGGTAGTTGCGAATCGTCTCAGTCTCGTTGTCCAAATCGTACTGCAGCATCTCGGTAGCTTTCTCTGAGGTTCTCACTGGCTTCGGTTGCACCACCGGCATCCCTCCCAGGTAATCGATCTGTGCTGCGATGATCAGCGCGTGGTTCAGTTCCTCCGCCGCATGCACCGCAAGTTCCGCTGCGATGTTCATGTATTGCGCGCCCTTGATTACCTGCGAATACACCACATACGCGATGATCGCCTGGT
>CAVXOO010000177.1:0-8855 GCA_963762945.1 uncultured Acidobacteriaceae bacterium
GTTATGTCTGACGCCTCGACTTTCAGTTACGTATTGCTGATCCGCTCGGCTTCGCGCTCGAAAACTTCGACGCGACCGGAATGTGGAGAGATAAGGACCGCTACGCCAACACAGTCATCGATTCCGCCGGCGAGATGGCCGACGGAACGAAAGTCAAGGTCCCGACGACCTGCGCAATGCGCTGCTGAAGAAGCCGGAGCAATTCGCGCAAACCTTCACCGAGGCCCTGCTAACGTATTCGATGGGCCGCACCAAAGAGTATTACGACATGCCCACCGTCCGCAAGATCGTGCGCGACGCGGCGGCGAAGAACTACAAGTTTTCGGCCATCGTGCTAGCGGTGGTAAACAGCGATCAATTTAAGATGCACCGCGCGCCCCAACCGGCGCCGGCTGCGACCAGCAGGTTGCAAGTAAGTAAGGCCGCGATAAATAAGGAGACCACACCATGTTCCTGTCCAAGAAGCACATTCCTCGCCGTAGCGTTTTGAAGGGAGCGGGGGTTAGCCTTGCGCTGCCGCTGCTCGACGCCATGATTCCGGCCAGCACGGCCTGGGCGGACACCGCCGCCGGAAAGGCTCCCAAGCGCTTCGCTTTTGTCGGCTTCCCGCATGGCGCGATCATGGCTCACTGGTCGCCCGCGGAAACCGGCACGGACTACGCCATGTCGCCGATTCTGGAGCCGCTGACGCCGCTCCGCAAGCACCTGACCATCGTCTCCGGACTGCGCAACAAGACCGGCGGAAACGCCGGAGCCGCATGCCTACATCGAGCAAGGCTGGTTGACCTGCGTGAAGCCGTGGGACTTCGGCAAGGGCGGCCCGGATTCGGGCGTGAGCGCCGACCAGATCGCGGCTCGCTACGTGGGCCAGGACACTCGCCTGCCTTCGCTGGAACTCACCACCACCACCAGCGCGCGCATGGCTTGGCGCACCCCACCCAGCCTCTACCGCAGGAGGGCAATCCTCGCGCGGTGTTCCAGAAGCTGTTCGGACCACCAGAATCTGGACGGCGAGGAGGAGGAGAAACACTCCGAACAGCTTGGCGAAGAGTTTTTGCGTCATGAAAAAGCAGCTCTTAGCTGTTAGCTCCTAGCTTTTAGCTTGCGGTGGCCGAATCTCAGTTCTTGGCTCGGAGAGCCAGCCTACGGGGCCAGCCTTCCGCAGAAGTTCCCTGAGCACACAGAGCTAAAAGCTAATAGCTAAAAGCTAACGGCTCGTCCTTACTCGCCCTTCGGCAGTTCGAAGCGATAGCCTGCGCCGCGCACCGTCTTCAAGTAGCGCGGATCCTCCGGGTCGATCTCGATTTTCTCACGGATGCGGCGCACATACACATCGACGGAGCGGGGCGTGACGAAGCGGGCATCGCCCCAGACGGCGTCGAGCAGGTGGTCGCGGCTGAAGACGCGCCCCGGATGCCGCGCCAGGTAATCGAGCAGGCGGAATTCGGTGGCCGTGGTGGTGGTGAGCGTGCCGCGCACCTTCAACTGCATGGCGCCGGCATCGATAAAGATCTCTTCAAAGCTGATGACGGAGGGCGACGTGGGGCGCTCGAAGCGGCGCAGAACGGCCTTGACCCTGGCTACCAGCTCGCGCGTGGAAAAGGGCTTGGTGATGTAGTCGTCTGCGCCCAGTTCGAGGCCGAGCACGCGGTCGTTTTCTCCGGCGCGAGCGGTGAGAAAGATGATGGGAACTGTGGAAAGCCCGGCGTGATTGCGCAGGCGGCGGCAAACATCCAGGCCGTCGCCGCCGGGAACCATAATATCGAGCAGAAAGAGTGCGGGCGCCTTGCGTTCGGCGTCGGGAATTAGGTTGGTGGGGGTATGAAAAAGGCGTGCTTCAAAACCGGCCGCTTCCAGGTGATGCTGCACCAGTCTTGCGATGTCGGCGTCGTCTTCCAGAACAAATACGGATTGGCTCAAAACCGTCATTCCTCGTCCCGCGGCCGTTTCAAGATGCTCGGGATAGGTTGACCGCAGGAACCATTAACAGAGTAATTCAGGCAAGCGAATGGATTGCAAATGTTTGATGAATTTGGAAGAGGCTGGGCAGCGGGAAGGCAGCAGCCCAAGATGTGGGACAACGACCCCAAGATGCGGGACAAGGAGAGGGGCGGAAATACGTGCCCAGCGGGCGTTCCGAGGGATTCTTGACTGCAAAAGGCAGCGGGCGGGCAACTTTGTCCCCCGAAATGGGCCGCCAATCTCCGCTCCGGCCTGCCAAGCCGCTTGACGGCGCCCCGTGGAGCCATCTTCGCTTGCATCGAGTTTCAATTTGCGCCGTCATGGCATGTCATAAAGGCAATCAAACCCTTGACATGCAAGGACACCGGGAGTATGGTTGCGAGTTCTAAAAATGCCTATTAAGAGAGAGGACAAACGTGAAATTGAACGCTCGCAATATCGTCATCATATTAGGGCTTGCGGTAGCCAGCGTAACGATCCTGGCCAGAATCGCCCATGCGGCTCCGTCATGTACGGATTGGACGGACCAGGGCGACGGCACATCGTGGAGGGAGTGCGTCAACGACGATGGCTCACAACACTGCTACGTCATCAACAACACGGAGGGAAGTGTAGCGTACGAGGTCAAGTGCCAGTAAACCGCGCCTCAGCTGCGATGGCCGGTTGAGCCGCGAAAACGTTGCATGTCTCTGATCCTGGAGTGTGAACCGCCTCGGGGACAGAGGTTGGCCCGCATTACTCCTAATATCTCTCGACGGCAGGGGAAACGGCCAATCCTACGCTTGGATTATGCCCTGCGGGAGTTCCTGAGGAACAAAAACCGTCTCTTGGGAACTCGGCTGGCAGCCGACCCCCGCTATAGCTGCGCATCTGCGCGGGAAACAAGAAGACGCTCATCGAGAACCCCGGCCAGGAGTCCTGATCTACCGGTTGCGAGGCCGGCGCTACGGTATGCGCTGGGTGTGAGAGATACGGGCCTAAGCGTCAGTGCTTCTTGGCGTGCTTCGGCTTCTTTGCTGCTTTCTTCTCAGCCTTCTTTTCAGCCTTCTTGGCCGCCTTTTTCTCGGCCTTCTTCTCGATTTTCTTCGCTGCCGGTTTGGGCTTGGGCGCAGGCTTGGCGGGCTTCTTCGCGGCTGGTTTGGCTGGCTTTGCTGCCTTGACTGGGGCTGGCTTGGCCTTGACCGCAGGCGGCTGATGATGAGCCTTTTGCGGCGCGGCTTTGACGGGCGTTGCCGCGGGCTTGGCCGGAGCTGCCGCAGTCTTGCCCTTTTGCGCTGTCGGCGGTGGCACGGGGGGCTTGGCGGCCGACGCTGGCGTCGCTGCTTTGGCCGGCTCCTTTTTAGCCGGAAGGGGCGCAGGCGGGGCGGCCTTACCCTTTTCCTTCTTAGCGGGAGCGGGTGGCGCATGCTTCTTTTTGCCCCCCGGCGCTTCCCGCTTCTCCTGAGCTTCTTCTTCGTCTTCGTCGGAGTCGGCCTCGTCGCCGTCGCCGTCTTCCAACGCGCTCTTGGGCAAAACGCTCAGGTCGAGTTCTTCGTCGTCGCCCATGGCCTCGACATCGTCCGCGGCCAGGTCGTCGTCGGACTCCTCTTCGTCTTCAATCTCCGGTTCTTTGAGCCGGGCTTCGGCGCGGCGGCCACGCGGACGCTTGATGGTGACCTGCGGAGGCGGCGCGGGCGGCGAGTGCGGCTCAAGGTAGGCGCGCATCTCCTCAGGCGTGGTCAGGTGGCCGTCGATCAGCTCTAGAAAAATCTTCTCAACCAGCTCGGCGTAGCCCGGCAATTCGGGAACGATGCGCATCTCCTGCATGAGCAAGTAGGGGATGCGCTGGCGGGCCTCAGGCCAGACCTTGAGGAAGAGATTGTAGCGCTCCTGCACGGCTTTCTCTTTGCTTGTAAAGCCGAGCCAGAGAATAGCTTCTGGGTCATAACTCATGAAGAGCTTGTAACCGGCCGAGGCCGCGGAATTCTGCTTCGAGAGCAGCACTTTGGCAAATCCGTGAGCCAGGGAGTCGAGGTGGTTCCACTCTTCGACAAAGCCCGGCCGCAACATGGCTCTTTTCAATGCCGACAGATCTTTTGGCTGCAGCTTCGCGGTCAGCAACTGCATCTGGGCGGCCGAGAGATCGGGATGGACGCCCTGCTGAAGGAATTGCACGGCAAGATCGTGCAAAGCTGTGAGCTTGGCTTCGTCGGCCTTGGCTGCGGTCCAGGCTGGATAAAGAACCTTCATCCAGCCTTCTGCCTCCAGGGCGCGGAGCACCTTCAGTGCCTCCTCCTCGTGGCCAATCTGTTCCAACTCCTGGCTGCGATCATGGGAGGCGAGGTACTCGATCACGCCTTCGTCTTTGGCGTTTTCGTAGCGAGTTTGGGTCTTGGGGTCCAGTTCCCAACCGAGGCGCGCGCGATAGCGGATGGCGCGGATCAGCAAGGCGGGCTCCTGCAGGAAGCCGTAGTTCGAAACCAGGCGAAGGCTTCGCGATTCGATGTCGGCCGCGCCGTTCAGCGGGTCCATGAAGAGGCCGAAGGAGCCCTCATTGAGGGAGATGGCCATGGAGTTGATGGTGAAGTCGCGGCGGCGCAGATCCTCCTGGATCGAGGTCCAGTGATAAACGGGCTTGCCGGGCTTCGGGAAATCCACGCGGTGCGTGCTGACAACATTCACCCGGACCGTGCCGGGAAAACAGAGGTAAAGACTGCGCGAATCCTCATCTTCGCCCCACAGCTTGGCGCCGAGTTTCTCCAATGGCTTCCGGAGCTTAAGGGCGTTTCCATGAACCGCAACTTCAAGTTCGCGGACGGCGTGGCCGCTGGTCAGGTCGCGAACCGCGTCTCCGGTGAGGAAAAGGAGGATGCCGGCGTCGCGCGCCACGGTCCGCAACTGCGTGAGAGCATGGCGCTGATCGGCAGAAAGCCGGTTTTCCAGCAGGTAAATAAAGTCGGGCATGGACTATCCTGTTTCTGCCATCGGCATCTTTAGCCAAGTGCCTGATGTTGTTACGCTTACGGGCGAATTGCGAACGCTTGTAAACACACACATTAACACAAGTTGAGCAGAATGACCAGCTTTCACGCTGCGTTATTTGATTGTGCGGGTTAGGACCCCCTGAAACGCTGCAGATCGGTAGACCGCTGCTCCGGGGATAAGGGTGTCGGCCACTGTTGAAATCTTTAGGGTGTGGTGTCGGCGGAGTCGACCAACCTTACGATCGTCTCACCAGAGGCGCTCGCAAGCCCCTGCGCGACTAATCGGCGCATCCGTTCTTCCCATTTCCTTCGTCCAAATCGTATTCCAAACCGAAAAAATCCACGCGATCAGGACGCCGGCAGTTTGAGCCTTGTCAGCGCGAGAGTAGCGCCATCCGTGGAGAGATGCTGCGCGTCGAGATAGAGTATTCTGCCGTCCTGGGAAAACCTGCAACCTCCTCCCGCGCAGAACAGGTCATGCAACCTCACATATTGCACATCGCTTAGTTCGTCCAATGCTTTGTCTAACGCGCCTTCCGCCCGAGCATCCAGGGCTTGCGCTTCTTTCGACACAATGCCGAATTCATTCGGGTATGCGTTGCCTAGCATTTGGGCCATTCCAGGCCATACCCGCAATTCCGAGAAATACACCGACGGCACCGGATCGATATCGAACTCCGGCGAGTCGCCCATCACGATAACTTTCTTGCCGGTCCGTTGCAATCGGCGAATTGCCGCCTTCAGATAAGCGAAGCAGTCATCCGTGGCGCATCGATTCATGCCGCCTTCCTGGAAGATACGTCTCCAGCTGGACGCGATAATGACGATCTGGATTCGGCCATCTGCTGCCATTTTGTCCAATGCAGTGTCATTGAATCGGCGACATGCTTCCAGGTCCTGCGCAAGCTTCTCGTCTAGCGGCTCGAATACGGCCGGCCGGCATCCTTCCCTGGTGAGTTGAGCAAACGCATAGCCCCGATCGGTCACGTAATCGCGCATTGCAGCAGAGAGCGCGGCGCCATGACTGTCGCCCCAGATTGCAACTGCGGGGCGTGTTCCTGAAATCGGATAGCACACAGCGGTTAGATTGGGCCTATCTCCCTTCACGAGGCATGGATCGGTCCACAACGTCTTCTGCTCTCTTGAAAGAGCTGCTAATTGCGGAAAGCGCTGAGGAATACCCCTCGACATCCACACGCCGATTCCACTGGTCGCGATGATGAGACAAATCGCACCATATCGAATGACCGAAGGCTTAGCTGGTTGAGATCGCTTGCGGAATGGCTGTTCGACTACGAAGTAAGAAACCACTGCAACGCAGAAGGAAATTGCGATCGCAAAAGCAATCGGTATGGGCCGTGGCGCATCCGCGCTATAAATGCGAAGCAGTGCCAGCAGAGGCCAGTGCCACAGATACCAGGAGTACGAAATCTTCCCAACAAATATAACCGGTCTGCTCGCAAGGATCTTGCGATTGATCCAGCTTGATGGAATTGCGATCAGCAGCGCGGCGCCAACGACTGTCGGCAGCAATTGCACTGCCTGGATCTTGTTGCTCCACATTGACAATAATGGAATGCAAAGCAACAAAGTACCCGCGGTACCCGTGGCATTGCAGATGCCCTTTCCAAAAAGAGCAGAATCGTGGTCTCTCGCCAGGATAGCCAGGACTACTCCTGCGCCGAGTTCCCAAAATCGGGCTGGCAGCAGATAAAACGCGGAGTATTCCGACCCCAAGAAAATGCAGAGAACAAAAGACGATAACGAGAGGGCGACTAGAGCGGGCAAAACCCACCTGCGCCGCACTCGCACAATCAATGACAGGATGAGGGGGATCAGGAAATAGAACTGCTCCTCCACCCCGAGAGACCAGGTCATCAAAAGCGGATTCCGCCCGGCGGGCAGAGTGAAATACCCGGTGCTCTTATAGAAGTAGAGATTCGACGCGGAAAGCGCTACAGAAGATGCAGATATCCCATAGGTTCGCAACTCCAGAGGAGAAAATGTGTAGATTGCGATCAATGAAACAAAAGCAAGAACGGCGAACAGCGCCGGCAGAATCCGTCGTGCCCTGCGGTAATAGAAGGTCCAGTAACTGAATGTCCCGCCGAGCTTCTCGGAATAGATCTGCCCACCTATCAGATAGCCGGATATGACGAAGAAAATGTCTACACCCGTATATCCTCCTTGAAAGAAGCGCATGCCGGAGTGAAAAAGGATCACCATGACGATGGCCAAGGCTCGCAGCCCATCGATATCCCCGCGATAGCGTTGGGAAGAGGAAGGCTCTTGATGAGAGGCCACTGGCACAGTAGTCATTGCGGTATCGGGGACAAGAAGATGATGAGAGTTTATCGGAAAGCGACGAACTGTGTGTCCAAATGCTTTTTAGACGCGCTCTTGCGGCAAGGGTAAGATTAGGCGGCCTGGGAAACCAGACTCTTGAGGCCGGCGGCTTCGTCCCCAGGCAGCGCTTCGGCGGATTCTTGCCGCTCTAGGCGCCGCGGCGCCATAAAAACTCACAATATCTAAATCGTTCGCGCAAAACCTCGCGATCGAAAGCATTGATATCCGATGCAATTCCTCAGCCTTCAAAAGACCATTTGACCAATCTTTCAAACAAGGAGAGCCAGAAAGAGCAATAGCCCGCGCCGCCGAGCCGGGCTTCGCCGTGCGACAATCCAGAGCAATGGCCTCGGCGCGCAAACCCGTCATTGTGCGTAAGTTTTCGCGCGACTGGTGCGCCGGTTACGCGGGCGCGGATTTCGGCCAGCAGAAGACGGAACTGGAGTTTCTCGATCCCGGCGGCAAGGTGGTCCGGATCGGCTGGGAACAGGTGAAGTGGATCTGCTATGTACGCGACTTCCCTGCCGGACAGGCGGATCAGTCGAACCCTGAGCGTCTCTTGCGCAAGCGGTTTTCGTCGCGGCCGCGCACCGCAGGGCTGTGGTTGCGCGTGACTCTGAGCGATGGCGACGAACTGGAGGGACTCGCGGCCAATGACCGCTCTTTGGTGGACGGCGCGGGCCTGCTGCTGACCCCGCCCGATACGCGCTCGAATACGCAACGGATTTATGTGCCCCGGCAGGCGATCCAGAGCCTCGAGGTGGTGAGTTTAATCGGCGCCACAGAGCGCAAGCGGGTTGAGGCAGCGCGGCCGGCCGATGACCAGCCCGGACTCTTCCCGAGCGATCCGGACGCGAGTTGAAGGCCGCGTGGGCTTCGGGATTCTGATTGCAGGTGGCTGCTAGCTCCGCAAGGAACGGCGGTGCGCGCGCCAGAATGAACTGATTCCCAGATAGAGAAACAGCGATGCCAGGCCGGTGAACACGAGAAACCTCACATGGTCCGGGCCATGGGCGTAACTGGCGCGAGCGGGCCATACGCCTCGCCACACAAACACCGGCACAAAGATCAGAAAAAAAACTCCGGTCACTTCAAGCCAGAGGATGCCGCCCACGCGCCGGAAGGGACCGAGAAAACCACCGAGGCCGCGGCTCAGTGATCGTCCGGCCTGGACTGTAGCACGCGCAGTCGACTGGGCGGCGGCGCGGTTCGGAATTCCAGATCTTGCAACCGAAGCCGGGTGATGCACTTGCGGACCAGCGGCCGCTGGCTGCCGCGGTGGGCCGAGTTGTTGGCCTGCCATGTGCCCGAGCACACGCACTCCGATGCCCAGGGCGCGGCCAATCATGCGAGCTCTCATACCGTTTATGATGGTAGCAGCGGCCTCAATCAACTGCTTCCCTGGTTGCCGATTCCGGGGTTGCTCTCAGACGGGATTGGCAGTAAGGTATAGAGAATCCAAGCCGCTACTCACATGTTTTCCAATGTGGGATGCCGCTCGTGGAGGGTACTGTGACATCCCGTCTGCGTGAACTGATCCAACAACTCGGCGAGGCCATTCATGAGTCGGTCATCGAGAGCGAC